>NZ_JAVCVL010000347.1:0-1639 GCF_032917815.1 Clavibacter sp. MX14-G9D
CGCCGTGCTCGCCGACTCCGCGCGGGCCGACGCGCAGGCGACCCGCGACGCCGCCGAGGACCGCGACGCCGCCGCCGACGAGCGCGCCGACCTCGACGAGCGCGCCGCCGCGGAGGCCGCCGACTTCGACACCTACGGCCACGACGGCGAGCGCCCCGCCCCCGAGGTCACCGTCATCGTCGACGGCCACGGCGACGGATCCACCCGCATCGAGGTCGACGGCCCCGCCACCGTCGAGGTGCAGGGCGACCGCGTCGAGGTCGACGGCGACGAGGCCCACCGGGACGGCGAGGCGCACCGGGCCGACGAGGGCTCCTCGTCCGCCGACCGCTCCTAGCTGCCGGCAGCGCGGCGTCGGGCCTCGGCCGGCCGAGCCGTCCGACGCCCGCGCGTCAGTCGAAGCGCGCGCCGGCCGGCCGGGGACCGGACGCGGTCATGATGACGTAGACGATGGGCCCGGCGAGCGGCACGAGGAAGAAGAACGACCACGCCCCGCTGCGGTCGATGTCGTGCAGCCGTCGCCACGAGACGGCGAGCGACGGGATGAACACGGCCAGCTGCAGGATCGAGTTCACGGCGCTCCACGGGTCGACGATGTCGAAGCGGCTGCCGATGTCCATCGGGTCGCGCCCGCCCGTGTTCAGGGTGCTCAGCGTGTCCAGGGCGGTCGTGACCACGAAGCCCGTGAGGATCCACCACCAGAACTCGCTGCGGCTCGCGCGCCCGCGGAACGTCGCGTACTTGAGGAAGAACCGCCGCATCGCCTCGGACCACGGGGCGCCGTAGTGCGGCAGCTCGAGGGGCGGACGGGATGCGGGCGGCGTCGCGTCGGTCATCCTCCCACCGTACCGATGCCGCCTCGATGAGCGGGCGGACGCGTCGGGCCGTGCGACGACGCCCGCGCCCGCCGAGGGCGGACGCGGGCGTCGGTCGGGCTCGACGAGGTCAGCGGTGGCAGTACGACGGGTGGTGCGAGAAGTAGTACAGCCGGAAGCTCTGGCCCGCGGGGCAGATGCGGTGGGCCTTCAGCAGCTCGAACACCCCGGTGAAGAAGATCGCGCCGAGGGCGCACAGGGCGGCGCCGTACTCGCCGCCCATGCGGCAGATCTGCATGGTGGCGGTCGCCGAGCCCACGGCGATGACCACCTTCTGCATCGCGTAGGAGATGTCGAGCCACGGTCCGTGGCTGTTCCAGCCCATGATGCCGTCGCGGGTCGCGACGGCGGCCGCGGGCCGGTCGGCGCCGGCGCGCACGGCGGCACCCACCGACAGGGCGGCCTCGTCCGGGCCCGGTTGGGCTCCGGACGACGGGGTGTCCGTCGGCGCAGCCGGAGCGGAGACGGCGACGGGCGCGGCGTGACGCGGGACGGCCGCTGCCGGTCCAGCCGCGGCCGTGACGCAGGTGACGGCCGTGAGCGCCGCCGCGGCGACGAGGGCGAGGCGCCGTCGCGGGCTGCCGGCGGTCGGCCGGCGGGACGGGATGCGGGGGATGCGGACGGGGGAGGGGAGGTGGGGCATGGGGATCCTTCTCGGTCGGTGGTCGACTGAGGAGCATTCTCGATAGGGGGATGCTGCTGCTCGCGGCGTCCCCAGGCGGCGACGCGGCACGCGGCCTCCCGGCGGCTCAGGCTCCGATGCC
>NZ_JAVCVL010000348.1:0-1635 GCF_032917815.1 Clavibacter sp. MX14-G9D
CCCCGCGTCACGACGCCCGAGCGCGGCGCCCCCGCCCAGCTGGCGGCGATCGCCGCCGCCGAGGAGGCGCGCCGCCGCGCGGCCCGCGAGTCCCGCACCGCCGCCCTCGACTCGTACGACGAGTGGGCGGCCGCGCAGAGCCACTCGTTCGTCTGGCGCCTCCTCGGGCGCCTCGCCGACGAGCGCCGCAGCGCCGACCTGCTCGTCGCCCGGCTCGTCCGCGAGATCGGCGCCGTCGCGCCCTTCGAGCCGGGGACGCTCCTCCGCCTCCGCCGCACGTTCCACCGCACGGTGCTCATCACGGTGATCGTCGCCGCGGTGCTCGGCGCCCTGGGACTCGGGATCCTCCGCGGGCTCGCGGACGCGGCCGAGCGGGATCCGGACGCGCAGTACGGCACGTGGCAGCGCATCGTGCTGTGGGCGCTCGCCGCGCTCCTCGCCGTCGTCGTCGCGGTCGTGCTCGGGGCGCTCGTGCGCTACCACGCGGGCTGGTCGGCGTTCGAGCGGCGCATCGACGTCGAGCGCGCGAAGCTGCGGCAGCTCGGCGCCCGCGCCCGGCGCGCCCGCGAGGAGGGGGCTCGGCTGCGCTCCCTGCACAAGCAGGCGGTCGAGTGGGTGACGCTCCTGTCCACGGCCATCCACCGGCCGTGGCACGTGCCCGCCGCCTGGAGCGAGCGCGACCACTTCGACGTCGTCCGGGGCGCCATGCCGTTCGCCACGCAGATCGCCACCATCGACGACGGCGAGAGCGCCTCCACGCTGCGCATGCGCAGCTCGATGGCCGGGCACCTGCTGCGCAAGGGCTGGCGGCACGACGCGTTCGAGGCGCTCGTGCAGGAGATGGCGGCCGACAACGGGGCCCGCCAGGGCTTCAGCCTCCGGGCCCTCGACGAGGACCTGCCGCACGCGTCGAACCACACGCGGCAGATGCTGCTGCGCGCGCTCGACGACGAGGCCCTCCTCACCCGCGTCGCGACCCCGCGGCTGGTGGACCTCGTGCGGGCGTCGCAGCGCGAGGAGCAGGAGACCGGGCGGCCGAGGGTGCGGCCCGTGGGATCCAACCCGCTCGACGTGCTCCGCCGGTCCGGCGACCACGGCCGCACGACCGGCGAGGACGTGCCGTGGGACGACTTCCTCCTGACGTCGCTGTCGCGCGCGTCCGACCCGATGACGCCGCTCAGCGTGTCGTCCCTGACGGACCTGCGGCTACCGGAGCGCCATCACGAGCGGGTGACCTCGTTCCTCGTGATCCCGGAGCGCCTGCGCGACCGCGTCTCCGGATCCCGCGACGCCGACCTGCACGTCGTCCCCGTCACGGCCGCCACCGGCGCCGCCGTGGACCTCGCCTGGCGCGTCGACGTCGTCGGACCGGTGCCGAAGGCCGCCATCCGGCTGTGGGAGGCGGACGGCCGTCGCCGTCCGGCGCCGACCGCGCCGCTCGGGACGGACGCCCCGGACACGGGCGTCTGAGCGGGTGAGCGCGCCGCCGCCTCCGCCTCCGCGGCCCCGCGGGATCCCGGTCCCGCCGCCCGGGCCGCCGCCGCGCGCGGGCGGGCCGGCGGGGATTCCGGGACCGGGACCGGGCACACCCAGGACACCGGGCGCGCCGCGCACGCCGTCCCGCGCCCGGCGCCG
>NZ_JAVCVL010000349.1:0-1603 GCF_032917815.1 Clavibacter sp. MX14-G9D
CGGCGGTTCCTCGGGGCTCAGCCCGCGACGATCCGCCGGCCGCCCGCCTCGAACTCTTCCAGGTCGCCCGTGGCGCCCGAGCGGACCGCCCGACCGCCCACGACCACCATGTAGACGAGGAACGCGGCGAGCGCCACGGCGCCGATGCCGATCTTCAGCGGCACGGGCCAGGGCTGCGGCGTCACGAAGCCCTCGATGACCCCGCTCACGAGCAGCACCAGCACGAGCCCCATGGCCACGGTGATGAGGGCCCGCCCGTCCTCGGCGAGCGCCTGGCCGCGGGTGCGGGCGCCGGGCGCGATCCACGACCACGAGATGCGCAGGCCCGCGGCGGCGGCCACGAAGATCGCCGTGAGCTCCAGCAGGCCGTGCGGGAGGATGTAGGAGAAGAACGTGCCGCCCTCCCCGTAGGAGAACATGACGGCCGTGGTCGTGCCGAGGCCCTGCGCGTTCTGCAGGATCACGTACGGCACCCACAGCCCCGTGATGCCGAAGGCCACGCACTGCGCCGCGATCCACGCGTTGTTCGTCCACACCTGGCCGGTGAAGGAGGCCGCGGGGTTGGAGCTGTAGTAGTCGATGAAGTCGTCCTCGACGTAGCGGCGGAGGTCCTCGTCGCTGCCGAGGCTGGCGATCATCGCGGGGTCCCGGAGGATCCAGGTGGCGTAGAGCGCCACGATGGCGATGGTCGCGAGGGCGACCGCGAGGGTGAGCCAGCGGATCCGGTACAGCGCCGCGGGGAGGTCGACGGCGAAGAACGCGGGGATGCGCGCGGCGGGGTTCGTCGCCTGCCCGGTGAAGCGCATGCGCGCCCGCGAGAGGGCGACGGACAGCCGGTCCCCCTGCGCGGTGGATCCGGCCGCGGCCTGGATGGCGGAGAGCTGGGCCGCGCCCGCCTGGTACCGGTCGACGAGCTCGTCGGCGTCGGGTCCCGTGAGCCGGCGCCGGCCGGCGAGGCGGGCGAGCCGGTCCCACGCGTCCCGGTGGGCGGCGGTGTAGGCGTCGAGGTCCATCTGCTTGACTATATGCATGGCGGCCGCCGACGCGCACGACCCGGGATCCTCGGACGGTCCCGACGCGCTCGTGGTGGGCGAGGCCGTCGCCCTCGACGTCCGTCCCGCGGGCTTCGTGCTGCGGGCCGCCGGCGCCGCGATCGACGTGCTCGCGTCCGTGGTCGTGGGCTTCCTGCTCGTCCTCCTCATCGGCCGGCTCGCCGCGGCGGGGCTGCTCGACGAGGCGTCGGGCGCGGCCTGCGTCATCGCCGCCGTCGTGCTCGCCGTCGTCGTGATGCCCGTCGTGGTCGAGGTCGCCTCCCGTGGCCGCTCGCTCGGCCGCTGGGCGGTCGGGGCGCGCATCGTCCGCGCGGACGGCGGCGGCATCGGCCTCCGCCACGCGGTCGCGCGTGCCCTCGTCGGCGTCCTCGAGCTGTACCTCACCTTCGGCGGGCTCGCCGCCCTCGTCGGGCTCCTCTCACCGCGCGCGCAGCGCCTCGGCGACCTGGTGGCCGGCACCCGGTCGCAGCACGAGCGCGTGCCCGCCTACCCGGCGCCGCTGCCGCCCGTGCCGCCGCACCTCGTCGCCTGGGCCGCCGAGGCCGACGTGG
>NZ_JAVCVL010000035.1:0-18087 GCF_032917815.1 Clavibacter sp. MX14-G9D
AGGCGCTCTCCAAGGAGGTGAAGCTCCTCATCCTCGACGAGCCGACCGCCGCGCTCAACGACGAGGACTCCGCCCACCTGCTCGACCTGATCAAGCACCTCAAGGGCCAGGGCATCACGAGCATCATCATCAGCCACAAGCTGAACGAGATCAAGGCGATCGCCGACGCCGTCACGATCATCCGCGACGGCAAGACCATCGAGACCCTCGACCTCGAGCGCGACTCCATCAGCGAGGAGCGCATCATCAAGGGCATGGTCGGCCGCGACCTCCAGAGCCGCTACCCCGACCGCACCCCGGACATCGGCGAGGAGGTGCTGCGCATCGAGGACTGGACGGTCCACCACCCGCAGGAGCACTCCCGCGTCGTCGTCGACCACGCGAACCTCAACGTCCGCGCCGGTGAGGTCGTCGGGATCGCCGGCCTCATGGGCGCCGGCCGCACCGAGCTCGCGATGAGCGTCTTCGGCCGCTCCTACGGCGCGAACATCTCCGGGAAGCTCTACAAGCGCGGCAAGGAGATCACCGCCCGCACGGTGGGGGAGGCCATCAAGAACGGCCTCGCGTACGCCACCGAGGACCGCAAGCACTACGGCCTCAACCTCATCGACGACATCAAGCGCAACGTCTCCGGCGCGGCGCTCGAGAAGCTGGCGAAGGCCGGCTGGGTCGACGCGAACGAGGAGTACGTGGTGGCCGACGGCTACCGCAAGTCCATGAACATCAAGGCACCGAGCGTCGGGTCCATCACCGGGAAGCTCTCGGGCGGGAACCAGCAGAAGGTCGTCCTCTCCAAGTGGATGTTCTCCGACCCGGACGTGCTGATCCTCGACGAGCCCACCCGCGGCATCGACGTCGGCGCCAAGTACGAGATCTACACGATCATCAACGCGCTCGCCGCGCAGGGGAAGGCCGTCATCGTCATCTCCAGCGAGCTGCCCGAGCTGCTCGGCATCTGCGACCGCATCTACGCCCTCTCCGCCGGGCGGATCACGGGCCAGCTCCCGATCGCCGAGGCGACCCCCGAGAGCCTCATGACCTACATGACCAAGGAAAAGGAATAGTCACCATGTCCAGTCTCAGCACAGTGGCGGGATTCCTCGTCAGCCGCCTCCGGCAGATCGGCATCTTCATCGCGCTGGTCGCCATCGTGGTGCTGTTCCAGATCCTGACCGACGGGACGCTCCTCGAGCCCCGCAACGTCACCAGCATCGTCGTCCAGAACGCGTACATCCTGATCCTCGCGATCGGCATGGTGATGATCATCATCGCCGGCCACATCGACCTGTCGGTCGGCTCCGTCGTCGCCCTCGTCGGCGCCGTGTCCGGCGTGTTCGCCGTCAACTGGGGCTGGCCCTGGTGGGCGTCCATCATCGCGAGCCTCGTGGTCGGCGGCCTCATCGGCGCCTGGCAGGGCTTCTGGGTGGCGTACGTCGGGATCCCCGCGTTCATCGTGACCCTCGCGGGCATGCTGACGTTCCGCGGCCTCGCCCAGATCGTCCTCGACAACCGCCCCATCACGCCGTTCCCGGACGAGTACGTCGCGGTCGGCGCCGGCTTCCTGCCCGACCCCTCGGACGGCACGTCGTACCTGGAGTGGGTCACCGTCACCCTCGGCGTCCTCGCGGCCGTCTTCCTCGTCGCCCAGCAGCTCCGCGAGCGTCGTGCCCGCGTGAAGCTGAACCTCGAGGACGAGCCCTTCGCCTGGTTCATCACGAAGCTCGCCTTCATCGCGGTCCTCGTGCTCGGCATCACGTACCTGCTCGCCAGCTACCAGGGCACGCCGATCGTGCTGGTCATCCTCGCGGTGCTGGTGCTCGTCTACACGGCGGTGATGAACCGCAGCATCTTCGGCCGTCACATCTACGCCCGAGGCGGCAACCTCAACGCGGCGCAGCTGTCCGGCATCAACACGAAGCGCGTGGACTTCCTGCTCTTCGTGAACATGGGCTTCCTGGCCGCCCTCGCGGGCATCGCCTTCACCGCCCGCAGCAACTCGGCGCTCCCGGGCGCCGGCAACGGCTTCGAGCTCGACGCCATCGCCGCGGTGTTCATCGGCGGCGCGGCCGTCACCGGCGGCATCGGCACCGTGACCGGGGCCATGGTCGGTGGTCTCATCATGGGCGTGCTGAACAACGGCATGTCGCTGCTCGGTCTCGGCACGGAGTACCAGTCGCTCATCAAGGGCCTCGTGCTCCTGCTGGCCGTCGCGTTCGACGTGTTCAACAAGAGCCGTGGAGCCAAGTCCGCGACCTGATCGACCCGCAGCACCTGCGCTCCGGCGCGGACGAGGGGCCCGGCATCCGAGAGGATGCCGGGCCCCTCGTCGTCGTCGGCGCCCCCGCTCGGGCATCCGCACACCACAGGACCGGGTCAAGGACCGCCTGTGCACTCCATGAGCCCCGATCGTCCGTGCCCGATGCGTTCCGAGAATGAGACCCGCAGTCGCAACCAGGTCCCACCGTCCCCGTCAATCCGCCGCGCGGGCACCGGGCCGCCGCGCGACGGCGTGCGCGGATGCCGCCGTGTCGGCGTCGCTCATCGGCGCGGGCTGGGAGAGGGGGCCCGGCGTGTACGTCCCCTTCGACACGACGGATCAGGAGGCCCTGTCCGCCGGGGTCGGCGCCGCGCTCGGCGTCGCCATCTGCGCCGCAGGGCCGGTCGCCTGTGGGATCGCGACGGTGGTCATCGCCGCTGCTGCCGCATATGTGCTGAAGCGGGGACTGTGCTCGGGAAGGCGGGAGCTGCGGATCTACGCCTCGACCTTGCAGGGTCGTTGTGTCTGACGCGTCATGGTACGTCGATGCCGGAGACGCAGAGGACCCGCCGGGCATCGGGCATCACGGTGAGGACAGGACGAGATGAAGGCGCCTCTGCTCACCTGGATCGTCGGCTCCGCTGCGGTGCTGATCGTGGGATGGATCCTCGAGGCAGGGGATGGCGAGCGGTGCGCATCGATCGTCACCGTGCCATTGGTCATCGTGTTCATGCTCTCCCTGGTGTCGAGATCGAGGCGGCGGCGTCCGCCCACGCGAAGGCCGCGTCGCGGTGCCGATGCCGACGCGCTCGACGACCGGCAGGGAGGTCCGACGGACCGCACCACGAGGAGGGGAACGATGCGGAAGCGGGTCGCATCCACCGTCGTCATCGCGACGATCCTGGTGAGCGCATGCGTGTGGCATGTCGTCGACCAGGGCGGTGACCCGGTCAGGTCGGCCGTCGTCGCGGCCGTCTCGATGGCGGGACCCGTCACGGTCCTGGTCGTGAGGCGCAGGAGGGCGCGTCGTGGGGCCGACGACCGGGAGCATGCGCTGGCGGCGGAGGTGCAGAGCCGGGTGCTCCGCGACACCCTGGTGGTGCTGACGGTCGCGATCCTCGTCGGCGTCGTCCAGCCCGGCATCAGCGCCGCGCTCATGGCGTGCGGGGTGCTCCTTCTCGCCCTCGCGGACTTCCAGCTGCGGTACTCCCACGCTCGCCGTACGCGTCGAGCCCTCCCGGCCGCCCGGTCCTCAGCGGCCCCCTCGTGATCCTCTCCGCGGGCCTCGGCACGACGATCGCGACGCGCAGACGACGAGAGCCGCCCCCCTGATCCGGGAGCGGCTCTCGTGCGGTGCGGCCGTGCCGCGGGCGGGTCCGCTAGGAGCGCGCGCCCATGAGGTGCTCGAGCGCCAGCTGGTTGAGGCGCACGAAGCCGAAGCCCTTGCCGTCGAAGTACTCGTCGGCCGCGAAGTCCTCGTAGGAGGAGCGGTCGGCGAGGATGTCGTCGTAGGACTCGCCCTCGTTCAGCGTCGGGGTGTCGATCTCGGCGACCTTGGCGGCGGCGAGCGCCTCCTGGACCTCGGGGTCGGCGCGGAACGCCTGCGCGCGCTCCTTGAGGAGCAGGTACATGCGCATGTTCGCGGCGGCGGAGTCCCACACGCCGGTGATGTCCTCCGTGCGGCTCGGCTTGTAGTCGAAGTGACGGGGGCCGTCGTACGAGCGGCCGCCGCCCACGCCGCCGTTCTCCAGCAGGTCGACGAGCGAGAACGCGTTCTGCAGGTCGCCGTGGCCGAAGACGAGGTCCTGGTCGTACTTGATGCCGCGCTGGCCGTTGAGGTCGATGTGGAAGAGCTTGCCCTGGTACAGCGCCTGCATGATGCCGGCGGTGAAGTTGAGGCCCGCCATCTGCTCGTGGCCGACCTCGGGGTTCACGCCCACGAGCTCGGGGCGCTCGAGGGTCTCGATGAAGGCGAGCGCGTGGCCGAGCGTCGGCAGCAGGATGTCGCCGCGGGGCTCGTTGGGCTTCGGCTCGATGGCGAAGCGGATGTCGTAGCCCTTGTCGGTGACGTAGTCGCCGAGGAGGTTGACGGCCTCGCGGTAGCGCTCGAGCGCGCCGCGGACGTCCTTGGCGGAGTCGTACTCGGCGCCCTCGCGGCCGCCCCACATGACGAACGTCTTGGCGCCGAGCTCGGCGGCGAGGTCGATGTTGCGGAGGACCTTGCGGATCGCGAAGCGGCGGACCGCGCGGTCGTTGCTGGTGAAGCCGCCGTCCTTGAAGACGGGGGCGGAGAAGAGGTTCGTGGTGACCATCGGCACCTCGATGCCGGTGTCGCTGAGCGCGCCCTTCAGGCGGTCGATCTGCGTCTGGCGCTCGGCGTCGGTGGAGCCGAAGGCGAACAGGTCATCGTCGTGGAAGGTGAGGCCGTAGGCGCCCAGCTCCGAGATGCGCTCGACGGCCTCGACGACGTCGAGGTCGGCGCGGGTCGGGCCGCCGAAGGGGTCGGCCCCCGTGTAGCCGATGGTCCAGAGTCCGAACGAGAACTTGTCCTCGCGGGTGGGGGTGAGCGCCATGGTGTCTCCTGTCAGCGTCGTCGATGATTTGTTGCTCTATACAACCTATAGCGTGGCATGGCTCGGCACAATGCGGCGGGGGGCAGACTCGCAGGCATGGACCTCGACGACGCGACCACCCATCCCTCCGCCGCGACCACGCGCTACGGCCGCACCGGGATCGAGGTGCCGGCGATCTGCATCGGCACCTCGGGCTGGGGCCCGGCCCGGTCGGGGGAGGACGAGGCCGCGCGCGACGCGCGCATCGCCGAGCTCGCCGCGGCCATCCTCGACGGCCCGCTCCGGTTCCTCGACACCTCCAACATCTACGGGGGCGGCGAGTCCGAGGCGCTCGTCGGACGGCCGCTCGCGGACGGGCGCTCGCTCGCCGACCGGCTCGTGATCCAGACCAAGGTGGATCGCGACGCGCGCACCGGGGACTTCTCGGGCGACCGGATGCGGCGGAGCATCGAGGAGTCCCTGACCCGGCTCGGAGTCGACCGCGTGCCCGTGCTCATGCTCCACGATCCCGAGAACACCACATTCGAGGCGGCCACGGCGCCCGGCGGTCCCGTGGAGGCGCTCCTCGCGATCCGCGACGCGGGCCTCGCGGACAGCATCGGCATCTCCGGCGGCGACGTGCACCTCATCCAGCGCTTCGTGGAGCTCGACGTGTTCGACGCGCTCATCACCCACAACCGCGCGACCCTCCTCGACGACTCGGCCGCCGCGCTGCTCGAGGCGGCGGGCGCCCGCGACATGGGCGTCACGAATGCGGCGCCGTACGGCGGCGGCATCCTCACCGGCGACCCGGCCCAGGCGGCGACGTACGGGTACGGCCCGGCCCGGCCCGCGGTGGCCGAGGCGGCACGGCGGATGGGGGAGGCGTGCGCCCGGCAGGGCGTGCCCCTGGCGGCCGCGGCGCTGCAGTCCAGCATGCGCGACGCGCGCGTGCACTCGACCGTGGTGGGCATCTCGTCGGCGGCCCGCCTCGCGGCGACCATGGAGCTCGCCGCGGTTCCCGTGCCGGAGGAGCTGTGGGCGGAGCTCGCCGCGCTGCGGCCGGCGCCGGGGGAGTGGATCGACGCGCGCTGAGGGACGGCGCCCGGCGCCCGGCGGTTGTCGGATGGGTGTCGGGCGGTCGAGCGGGAGTGCACGATGCGATCTTGTGCGAAGCGCTTCGATGACCTAGCGTGGGATCCGTTCGCATCATCGAAGCGCTTAGACGACGGAGTCACCGCATGGCCACCATCCACGACGTCGCGCGCGTCGCCGGGGTGTCCATCAGCACCGTGTCGTACGCGCTCTCCGGCAAGAGGTCCATCACCGCCGGCACGCGCGCCCGCATCGACCGGGCCGTCGCGGAGCTCGGCTACCGGCCGAACGCCGGGGCGCGGATGCTCGCCGGCAGCCGGACGAGCATCATCGCGCTCACCGCGCCCATGCACGGCGACACGCACCCGCCGGCGCTCATGTCCTTCGTGCTGGCCGTCGTCACCGCTGCCCGCTCCTACGACTACGACGTGCTGCTGCTCACGCAGGACGACTCGCTCTCCGGCCTCCGCCGCGTCGCGTCGAGCTCCCTCGTCGACGGCATCGTGATGATGGACGTGGCGATCGACGACGAGCGCGTCCCCGTCCTGCGCGACCTCGACCTGCCCTCGGCGCTCATCGGGATCCCGCACGAGACGGCCGGCCTCACCTGCGTCGACCTCGACTTCGAGGCGGCGGCCGACCTCGCCGTCCAGCGCCTCGTCGACCTCGGGCACGACTCGGTGGGCATGCTCGGCCACTCCCAGCACCTCTACGACCGCGGGTCGAACTTCGCGCCCCGCTTCCGCGACGGCTACCTCGCCGCGGGAGCCGCCCGGGGGATCCGGACCGCCTTCCACACGACCGAGTCGACGCGCGAGGCCGTGACGGCCGCCCTCGACGCGGTGCGCGCGGAGCTCCCGGACCTCACGGCGCTCGTGCTCAACTGCAACGAGAACGTGCACTCGATCCTGCTCGAGCTGCTGCGCGAGCGCGGCGTGCGCGTGCCGGAGGACCTGTCCCTCGTCTCCGCCTGCTCCAGCTTCCCGACCGACCACCTCGTGCCGCCGCTCGACGTCATCCCGCTTCCCGCGGAGGACCAGGGCCGGCGGGCCGTCGAGCTCCTCATGGAGCGGCTCGACGGGCGCGGCGAGCCCCACGTGGAGCTCATCCCGCCCGAGTACCGGCCGCTCGGGTCCACCGCGGCGCCCGCGGCGCGCGACGCGCCGGCACCGGCGCCCGCGACCGCCGCGGCCTGACCGTCCGACCAACCATCCCCCGACCGCACGATCCCCCATCCGAACGCCCATCGTCGAAACGCTTCGACGCATCGCCTCAAGGAAGAAGCCATGAACCCACGCAGGATCCTCACCTCGCTCGCCGCCGTCAGCGTCGGCGCCCTCCTCCTCGGCGGCTGCTCCGCCTCCGGGGGAGGGGACTCCGCCGCCGGCGGGCAGGTCACCCTCGACTTCTGGTCGTGGGCCCCGAACACGCAGGAGCTCGTCGACACCTGGAACGCGGCCAACCCCGACGTGCAGGTGAAGTACACGGACGCCGGCGGCGGGCGCGACTCGTCCGCCAAGCTGCTCACCGCCAGCCGCGCCGGCAACGCGCCCGACCTGTCCGCGGTCGAGTACACGACCCTCCCGTCGCTCATCGTCGCCGACGTGCCGCTCGACATCACCGAGCAGGTCGCCGACGTCCAGGACGCCTACACCGAGGGCACCTGGGAGCAGGTCACCTTCGACGACCACGTCTTCGCCCTGCCGCAGGACGTCGGGCCGATGGCGCTCGTCTACCGCAGCGACCTCCTCGAGCAGTGGGGCATCCCCGTGCCCACCACGTGGGCCGAGTTCGCGGACGCCGCGCAGAAGGTGCGCGACGCCGACCCCGAGGCCTACATCGCGAGCATCCCCGCCGACCAGTTCGGGTTCTTCGCGGGCGTCGCCACGCAGGCCGGCGCCTCCTGGTGGGACGTCTCCGGCAGCACCTGGTCCGTCGGCATCGGCGACGAGCCGTCGCTCGAGGTGGCCGACTACTTCCAGGACCTCGCCGACCGCGACCTCATCAGCACCGACCCGATCCTCACCCCGGAGTGGAACGCGAAGGCGAACGCCGGCAAGTTCCTGTCCTGGCCGTCGGCGCTCTGGGCGCCCGGCGTGATCGAGGGCGTCGCGCCCGACACCATCGGCAAGTGGTCGATGAGCCCGCTGCCCGAGTGGACGCCCGGCGAGGCGGCCGTCGCGTACCAGGGCGGATCCGGCGTCATCGTGACCAAGGGATCCGAGCACCCGGAGGAGGCCGCGGCCTTCGCCAAGTGGCTGAACGCCAGCGAGGAGGGCGCGGAGCTCGTGCTCAACGTGCAGAACGGGTACCCGGCCGCGACCAGCGGCCAGGAGGCCGCCGCCGAGAGTGCGCCGCCGGCCCTCATGCCGCAGCAGACCGACTACTACCGCATCGCCGCGGACATCTCGTCCGACACCATCCCGGTCACCTGGGGCCCGAACGTCAACGTCGCCGAGACGGCCATGACCGACGCGCTCAACAAGGCGATCTCCGACGGCACCCCGTGGCGCGACGCGTTCACCGCGGTGCAGGCGACCGTGGAGGCGGACATGACGAAGTCCGGCTTCACCGTGGCCGACTGACGGAGGCGCCCGTGACCACCACGCCCGTCGCCGCCGCGCAGGCGGCCGAGCCCCGGCGCACGCCGGTCGCACGGGGCGGCGCCCGCCGCCGCCCCGTGCGGTGGGCGCCGTACCTGTTCGCCGCCCCCGCCGTCGTCCTCTTCGTCGTCTTCATGCTCGTGCCGATCGTCTACGCGGCCTGGCTGAGCCTGCAGACCTACCGCCTCGAGGGCGGCGGCATCCTCGGCACGCGCGTGCAGGTGTTCGCCGGGCTCGACAACTACGCGGCCGTCCTCTCCGACCCCGAGCTCACCGCCGGCTTCGGCCGGCTCGCGATCTACGGGATCATCTCCGTGCCGCTGACGCTCGGGCTCGCGCTCCTGTTCGCGCTCATGCTCGACGTGCCCGCCGCGCGGGCCACCCGGTTCGCGCGCACGGCGATCTTCATCCCGTACGCGGTGCCCGGCGTGGTCGCGGCGCTCCTCTGGGGCTTCATGTACCTCCCCGGGACGAGCCCGTTCTCGGCCGTGTCCGAGGCCCTCGGCGGCGGCGCGATCCCGTTCCTCGGCGAGCCCGCGATCTACGCCTCCGTCGCGAACATCGCGATCTGGGGCGGCGTCGGCTTCAACATGATCATCATCTACACGTCGCTGCGCGGCGTGCCGGCGGAGATCTACGAGGCCGCGCGGATCGACGGCGCCGGCGAGCTGCAGATCGCGCTCCGCATCAAGATCCCGCTGGTGGTGCCCGCCCTCGTGCTCACCGGCATCTTCTCCCTCATCGGCGCGCTGCAGCTCTACGGCGAGCCGACCACTCTCAAGCCGCTGACCAACGTCATCAGCCAGACCTGGGTGCCCCTCATGACCATCTACCGCAACGCCTTCCTCACCGACGACCTGCCGGGCGCCGCCGCGCTCTCGGTGGTGCTCGCGCTCGGGACGGTGCTCGTGTCCGCGCTCGTGCTGTGGATCACGAACCGCCGCACCGCGGGGTCCGTCTCGTGACCGCCGCCACCGCCGAGCGCCGGGCCGAGATCGACGCCCAGCGGCGCACGCCGACGCGCGGCGGCTCCTCGGCGCCGCGCCGGCGGGCCCGGCAGGGCTCGCTCGCCGGCCGGGTGATCCCGACCACGGTGCTCCTCATCGGCGCGCTCTACTGCCTCATCCCCGTGGCATGGGTGTTCAGCGCGACGACGAAGGGGCGGAGCGAGCTCTTCACGACGTTCTCGTTCGCGCCGGGGACGGGCCTCGTGGACAACCTCCGCGACCTGTTCACCTACGGCGGCGGGCAGTACGGCATGTGGGCGCTCAACTCGCTGCTGTACGCGGGCCTCGGCGGCGTGCTCTCGACCGTCGTCTCAGCGATGTGCGGCTACGCGCTCGCCAAGTACGAGTTCCGCGGGCGGAGCCTGATCTTCTACTCGATCCTCGGCGGCGTGCTCATCCCGGGCATCACGCTGGCGATCCCGCAGTACCTGCTGCTGTCGCAGCTGGGGCTCGCGGGCGGCTACCTCGCGGTGCTCCTGCCCCTCGTCATCAGCCCCTTCGGGATCTACCTCTCCCGCGTCTACGCGGCGTCGGCGATCCCGCAGGACACGATGGAGGCCGCGCGGCTCGACGGCGCGGGGGAGTGGCGGATCTTCCGGTCCATCGCGATCCCGATGATGCTGCCCGGCATGGTGACGGTGTTCATGCTCCAGTTCGTGGGCATCTGGAACAACTTCCTCCTGCCGTTCGTGATGCTGAGCGACCAGGACAGCTACCCGCTGACGGTCGGCCTCTACACGCTGCTGTCCAAGGGCTCGGGGACGCCGGCGCTGTACTCGCTGGCCATCGCCGGCGCGGCGGTCTCGATCATCCCGCTCGTGCTGCTGATGCTGTTCCTGCAGCGCTTCTGGCGGCTCGACCTGCTCTCCGGCGGCCTCAAGGGCTGACCGGCACGACCGGGGCGGTGGCCGCGTCCATCGCCCCGGTCCCCACCTCCCGCATCCCGTCCCTCCCCGCCCCGCGGTGCCGCACGCGCACCGCCCACCTTCGAAGGCGAAGACATGACACGCATCCGCTCCCGCTCGTCCGACCTGCCCGCGGGCACGACGTTCCCGCCCATCGCCCAGGGCTTCGCCCTGGGCGGCGACTACAGCCCCGAGCAGTGGCCCGAGGAGGTGTGGGCCGAGGACGTCGAGCTGATGCGCCGCGCCGGCGTCAACTCCGTGAACCTCGGCGTGTTCTCCTGGGGCCTCATCGAGGTCGCCGACGGCGAGTTCGACTGGGGCTGGCTCGACCGGATCATGGACCTCCTGCACGAGGGCGGCATCGGCGTGAACCTCGCCACGCCCACCGCGGCGCCGCCGATCTGGCTCATGCGGGCGCACCCGGAGATCGCGTGCGTCACCGACACCGGGGTGCGCCTCGCCCAGGGCGGGCGCCTCGCCTGGTCGCCGGCCTCGGCGGTCTTCCGCAGCTACGCGCTGCGGCTGGTGGAGCGCATGGCGGAGCGCTACGGCACGCACCCGGCGCTGCGCATGTGGCACATCAGCAACGAGCTCGGCAACGAGAACGCGCACGACTACGGCGACGAGACGGCCGCGGCCTTCCAGGACTGGCTGCGCGCCCGCTTCGCGACGATCGACGACCTCGTCGAGGCGTGGGGCACGGCCTTCTGGGGCCACCGCTACACGTCGTTCGACCAGGTCCTGCCGCCCCGCTTCTCGGGCACGAGCCACAACCCCGGCCTGCAGCTGGCGTTCGAGCGCTACACGTCCGACGCGCTGCTCGGCCACCACCTCGCCGAGCGCGCGGTGCTCCGCCGCGTCACCCCGGGGATCCCCGTGACCACCAACTTCATGGTGCAGAACCACCCGGGCCTCGCCGACTACCGGCGCTGGGCGGAGGAGGTAGACCTCGTCTCCAACGACCACTACACGATCGCCGCCGACCCCGAGCGGCACGGCGAGCTGTCCTTCAGCGCCGACCGGGTGCGCGGCATGGCGCACGGCGACCCGTGGCTGCTCATCGAGCACAGCACGTCGGCTGTCAACTGGCAGCCGCGCAACCGGGCCAAGTCGCCCGGCGAGCTCGCCCGGAACAGCCTCGCCCACATCGCGCGCGGCGCGGAGGGGGCGCTCTTCTTCCAATGGCGGCAGTCGACGGGCGGGAGCGAGCAGTTCCACTCCGCGGTCGTGCCGCACGCGGGATCCGACAGCCGCGTCTACCGGGAGGTCGCGGAGCTCGGGGCGCTGCTCGGCCGGATCCGCGAGGTCGCCGGCAGCCGCGTCGAACGGGCCCGGGTGGCGATCCTCATGGACCACGTCGCGTGGACCGCGCTCCGCTGCGGACCCAAGCCCAGCGTGGACGTGACCGCCCTCGACGCCCCGCTCACGCTGCACCGGGAGCTCACCGCCCGCGGGATCGCCGTCGACGTGCTCCACCCCGACGACGACCTCGACGGATACGCCGTCGCCCTCGCGCCGACCCTGTTCGCGCTCACGCCGGAGGGCGCCGCGTCGCTCACCGCGTTCGTCGAGGGCGGCGGCCATCTGGCGGTCACGTACCTCTCGGGCATCGTCGACCGGCACAACCGGGTGGTCGCGGGCGGCTACCCCGGGCTCCTGCGCGACCTCCTCGGCATCCGCGTCGAGGAGCCCGCCCCGCTGCTCGCGGACGAGGAGGTGCTGCTGGATCCGCCCGGCCGCGTCCGCATCTGGACGGAGCGGCTCCGCGCGGACGACGCGGAGGTCGTGGCGGCGTACGCCTCCGGCGACCTCGCGGGACTGCCCGCCGTGACCCGCGCCCGGCGCGGCCGCGGCACCGCGACCTACGTCTCCACCCACCTCGACCGCGAGCGCGCGGGCGCCCTCGTCGACGACCTCGTCGGCCGCGCGGGCATCGCCCCGGTCGCCTCCGCCGAGGCGGGGCTCGAGCTGGTCCGGCGCGTCGGCGACGACGCGTCGTGGCTGTTCGCCATCAACCACACCGACCGCGACCTGCGGCTCGACGTCGACGGGCTCGACCTCGTCACCGGCGAGCGCACGGCGGCCGGCAGCCGCGTGACGGCAGGCGCCGTCGCCGTCATCCGAGAGGACGCACGATGAGGTTCACCGACGGGTTCTGGCAGACGAGGCCGGGCGTCGACGCGCAGTACGCCCAGGAGGCGTACGACGTCGAGGCCGACGGCGACACGCTGCGGGCGTACGCGCCCACCAAGCGCATCCAGGGGCGGGGCGACACGCTCAACCGGCCGCTGCTCACGGTCACGCTCTCCTCGCCCCTCGAGGGCGTGGTGCGCGTGCGGATCGAGCACCACCGCGGCGGCACCCCGTCGCCCGGGTTCGACCTGGTCGGCGCCGTGGAGGGGTCCGGCGTCGCGCACGCGGACGAGACCGGCGGCACGCTCACCACGGGCTCCCTCACCGCGCGCATCACGAAGGGCGCGCCCTGGGACCTGACCTTCGAGTCGGGCGGGCGCGTGCTCACCTCCAGCGGCCACAAGTCGGTGGGCTACATGACCCTCGACGAGGGCGCCCCGGTCGCGGCCGAGCCCACGGGCACGGCGGGGATCACCACCACGGGCCTCGCGCCGTCGCGCACCTACGTGCACGAGCAGCTGAGCCTCGGCGTGGGCGAGCTCGTCTACGGCCTCGGCGAGCGGTTCGGGCCGCTCATCAAGAACGGCCAGTCGGTCGACGTCTGGAACGCCGACGGCGGCACCTCCAGCGAGCAGTCGTACAAGAGCATCCCGTTCTACCTCACCAACCGCGGCTACGGCGTGCTGGTGAACCAGCCCGAGCACGTGTCGTTCGAGGTGGGCAGCGAGACCGTGGAGCGGGTGCAGTTCAGCACCGCGGGCGAGGCCATCGAGTACCTGGTCTTCGACGGGCCCACCCCGAAGGACGTGCTCGCGCGCTACACGGAGCTCACCGGCCGGCCCGCGCGGGTGCCCGCCTGGTCCTACGGCCTGTGGCTCTCCACCTCGTTCACCACCCAGTACGACGAGGAGACGGTCACCCGCTTCATCGAGGGCATGCGCGAGCGCGACCTGCCCATGTCGGTGTTCCACTTCGACTGCTTCTGGATGCGCGAGTTCACCTGGACGGACCTCGTCTGGGACGCCCGCGTGTTCCCCGACCCCGAGGGCATGCTCGCGCGCCTGCACGACCGGGGGCTCCGCGTGAGCGCGTGGATCAACCCGTACATCGCGCAGCGCTCGGTGCTGTTCGAGGAGGCGCGCGCCCTCGGGCACCTCGTGCGCCGGCCCGACGGCAGCGTCTGGCAGTGGGACATGTGGCAGGCGGGCATGGCGCTCGTCGACTTCACGAGCCCCGCCGCGACCCGCTGGTTCCAGGACAAGCTCCGCGGCCTCCTCGACCAGGGCGTCGACGCGCTCAAGACCGACTTCGGCGAGCGGATCCCGCTCGACGTCGTCTGGGCGGACGGCACCGCGCCCGAGGCCATGCACAACTGGTACACGCAGCTCTACAACCAGGCCGTGTTCGAGGTGCTCGAGGAGCACCGCGGCGAGGGCGACGCCGTGCTCTTCGCCCGCAGCGCCACCACGGGCGGGCAGCGCATGCCGGTGCACTGGGGCGGCGACAACTCCTCCTCCTTCGAGTCGATGGCGGAGACCCTGCGCGGCGGCCTGTCGCTCGCGTTCAGCGGGTTCGGCTTCTGGAGCCACGACATCGGCGGCTTCGAGGGCACGCCTGACCCGGAGGTGTTCAAGCGCTGGGTCGCGTTCGGCATGATGAGCAGCCACTCGCGCCTGCACGGATCCACCAGCTACCGGGTGCCGTGGGCCTTCGACGAGGAGGCCGTCGACGTGACGCGCGCCTTCTCGCGCCTGAAGCTCAGCCTGATGCCGTACCTGCACCAGGTGGGCATCGAGGCGCACGAGACGGGCGTCCCGTTCATGCGGCCCATGCAGCTGGAGTTCCCCGGGGACCCGGCCGTCGCGCACCTGGACCGGCAGTACATGCTCGGCCCGGACCTGCTCGTCGCGCCCGTGTTCCGCGCCGACGGCGAGGTCGAGTACCACCTGCCCGCCGGCACCTGGACGAACCTGCTCACGGGCGAGGTCCGCACCGGCGGCGGCTGGCACCGCGAGGTCCACGACGTGATGAGCCTGCCCGTGTGGGTGCGCGAGGGCGCCGTGCTCGCCACGACCGAGCGCGTCGACCGGCCCGACCACGACCACCTGGACGGGCTGATCGTCACGATCCACCCCGGTGGGACGGGCACGCGCACCACCCGCGTCACCAGCCCCACCACCGGGCGGCAGGTGGACGTGCGCGTCGTGCACGGCCAGGATGGCGTCGAGGTCACGGCCGATCCCGACGTGCCGCTGCGCGTACGCCTGCACGGCGGGCCCCTCACCAGCCTCACCGACGGAAAGGTCACCCTCAGCCATGACTGACGCACGCCCCGCAGCCGCCACCCCGGACGACCGGGGCACGGGCCTCGAGTTCCCGCCCGGCTTCCTGTTCGGATCCGCGACGGCCGCGTACCAGATCGAGGGCGCGGTGCACGAGGGCGGCCGCGGGGAGTCCATCTGGGACTCCTTCAGCCGCACGCCGGGCAAGGTGCAGGGCGGCGACACGGGCGACGTGGCCGACGACCACTACCACCGGCTCGAGTCCGACCTCGACATGATGCAGGCGCTCGGGCTCGAGGCGTACCGGTTCTCGATCGCGTGGCCGCGGATCCAGGCGACCGGACGCGGGCCGGCGAACCCCGAGGGGCTCGCGTTCTACGGGCGGCTGGTCGACGGGCTCGTCGCGCGCGGCATCACGCCCATCGCGACGCTGTACCACTGGGACCTGCCGCAGGCGCTCGAGGACGAGGGCGGCTGGACGAACCGCGAGACCGCATACGCGTTCGCCGACTACGCCCGCATCATGGGCGAGGCGCTCGGCGACCGCATCGGCACGTGGACCACCCTCAACGAGCCGTGGTGCTCCGCGTACCTCGGCTACGCGGCCGGCGTGCACGCGCCGGGCCGCACCGACGCGGAGGAGTCGTTCCGGGCCGTCCACCACCTGAACCTCGCGCACGGCCTCGCCGTCGCGGCGCTCAAGGAGGTGGTGCCGGAGGACGCACGGTTCTCCATCACGCTCAACCTGCACGTGATCCGCGGCGAGGGCGAGACGGGCCCGGAGGCCGTGCGCCGCGTCGGGGGAGTGGGCAACCGCCTGTTCCTCGACCCGCTGCTGAACGGCGCCTACCCGGAGGACGTGCTCGTCGACACCGCGGCGATCACCGACTGGTCGTTCGTGCTGCCGGGCGACACGGAGCTCATCCGCCAGCCGCTCGACCTGCTGGGCGTCAACTACTACAACACCAGCCGGGTGCGGATGCGCGACGGCGCCGCCCCAGCCGGCGGCACCTCGATCCACGGCGACGTCGCCGCCTCGCCGTTCCCCGGCACCGACGACGTCGACTTCCTCGAGCAGCCGGGCCCGTACACGGCCATGGGCTGGAACATCGAGCCGCAGGGCCTCGAGGACCTGCTCGTGTCGCTGCACGAGGAGTTCCCCGACCTGCCGCTCATGGTCACGGAGAACGGCGCCGCCTTCGACGACGAGGTGACCGTGGAGGACGGCGTGCGCGCCGTGCACGACGCCGACCGGATCGACTACCTGTCGCGCCACTTCGCCGCCGCGCACCGGGCGATGGCCCGCGGCGTCGACCTCCGCGGGTACCAGGTGTGGTCGCTCATGGACAACTTCGAGTGGGCCTTCGGGTACTCGAAGCGGTTCGGCATCGTGCACGTCGACTACGACACCCAGGAGCGGACGCCGAAGGACAGCGCCCTCTGGTACGCGCGGTTCATCGCCGCCCGCGCCACCCCCGCCGTGGACGCCCGCCCCGAGCGCGACGTGCGCCCCGGGGCGTGAGCGGGCCCCTGCCCGGCACCGACGAGCGGGTCGCGCTCGCCCCCGGCGTGGTGATGCGGCCCGCCCGCATCACCGACGCCGCGGCACTCGCGGAGGCGTACCGCGCGAACCGGGAGCACCTCCGCCCGTTCGAGCCCGCCCGGACCGACGCGTTCTTCACGTCGGCCGGGCAGCGCGCGCAGCTCGCGGGCCGCGTCGCCGAACGGGCGGCGGGGTCCGGGCTGCCCTACCTCATCGCGGAGGGCGACCGGATCATCGGCCGCTGCGACCTGTTCGCCGTGAAGCGGGGCGCGGCGCTGAGCGCGAGCCTCGGCTACTGGATCGACCGGGAGCGGCAGGGCGTCGGCCTCGCGACCGCGGCGGCCCACCAGGCGGTGCGCATCGCGCGGGCCGCGGGGCTGCACCGGCTGGAGGCGTCGACGCTGGTGGGGAACGCCGGATCCGAGCGGGTGCTGTCCCGCGCCGGGTTCACCGCGATCGGCCTCGCCCCCGCCTACCTCCGCATCGACGGGGCGTGGAGCGACCACACGCTGTGGCAGCGCGTGATCGACGGCGCGCGCTGACCGGCAGTCGGCTCCGGGACCGCCGCGCGGTTCCCGGCGCCCCGCGCCCGCCGGCTCAGGCGTCGAGCAGCAGGTCGGTCATGCTGCGCAGGCGCGCCTGCGCGCTGGAGTCGGTGCCGCTGCGGTCCGCCACGTCCTCGCGCACGCTGTCGGCGACGCGCAGGAGGTCCGGCTGGATCGCGCGGCCCCGGTCCGTCAGGGCGATGAGCAGCCGGCGCTCGTCCGCCTGGTCGCGCTGCCGGGTGATGTAGCCGAGGAGCTCGAGGCGCTTGAAGAGCGGGGACAGGGTTCCCGGCGTCAGCTGCACCGCCTCGCTCAGGTCGCCCGCCCGGCGCGGGTCCTCCTCGTACAGCGCGAGCATCACGAGGTACTGCGGATGCGTGAGGTGGTAGGGCTTCAGCAACGGCCGGTAGAGCGAGATCACCGCTCGGGACGCGGCTGCGAGCAGCAGTCCCATGTCGCGGTCGAGCAGCGCTCCGTCGTGGTCCGTCATGTGTCCTCCTGGCCGTGCGCGGGAACTCGTCCCCCGACGGCCTGATCCCCTCGGACGCTACTCCCGTAGTCAGGAGGCGATGCGGGCGGTCGGCGCACGCACAGCGCGCACGGAGGGTCGGGTCATCACTCGGTGCCGGGCGCCATCCAGCCCTGCTCCATCTGGTGGCGGCGCACCAGCTCGACGGCCCGGTCGGCGTCGACCGGGACCCGGTCCCAGATGATGCCCGAGCCGTCGAGCCACCCGAGCGCCAGCATGGTGTCGGCCAGGTCCTCCACGAACATGGCCACGGTGGTGCCCTGCGCCCGGATCGAGTCGCCCAGCAGGCTCCAGCCGAAGTAGGCGGAGAGGTACCGGGCCTGCTCCGAGTGGCTGCGCTGCAGGTGGCGGTTCAGCCGCTCGGTGGAGCCGCCCGAGGCCTGCACCTCGTCCTGGAGCTCGTCGCCGTGCTCGTCCGACATGCGTCACCGTTCCTCCGCGTCAGGGTGCCGCCGGTGGACACCGGAGGCAGACCCCTCAGACATTACGGACGACCACCGACAGAGGGCCAGTCGCGGCGGTCCGGGCTCCGGCGCGCGACCGGGTGCGCGCCCGCGCCTCAGGCCCGGCGGAGCTCCCAATCGCCCACCCGGAGCCGGGCGAGGGCCGTCACGGCGGCGCGGACGGCCGGCGAGC
>NZ_JAVCVL010000350.1:0-1542 GCF_032917815.1 Clavibacter sp. MX14-G9D
GATGCTCGTCCTCATGCTCGCGGAGCGGGCCGCGGCCTGACGCTGCGGGAGGGACGCCGGGAACGGGCCGCGCGGCGTCCGGCTGCGCGGCGGCGGTGGGTGTCCCTCGCACCGAGCTCCTCGACCGCTGATGTCGATGGTTATGTCTCGTAGCATCTCGCCTACTCCTTCAACGGCACGAGTTGTCGCGACGCCAGCGGCCGACAGCAGCGGGAGACGCAAGTGCCGAAGTCCAGCACGGACTCCCATGCTCAGATCGCGATCTGGCCACTAACGAGGCGACCCCTTGTGGCCCCACGCGGGCACCGACTCATGAAGGAGCTCCAGTACGGCTTCGCGGCACGATCTAAATCTTTTCCGACTGCGTGTCGTGGCCGCGTCTCTGTGGACGCGCCGCACGCGCCGCGTGTGTCTCCACTTACGGTTCCTCTACCGCCGTCCTAACGCTGGTGTGAGCGCCTCCGATCGCCCGCACCGCCGGCGCTTCACGAAGGATCCCATCATGACCCGCGTCTCATTCACCAACAGGAGAACACGGCTTCTCGCAGCCGCGCTAGCCGTCCTCTTCTGCTCCGGTCTCATCACGGCAGCGACCACTCCGGAGCCAGCTGAGGCTGCTGCTGACTTCCGGACGGCCTTCCCGATCGCAGCCGGATCCAGTGTCTACAACAGCAGGCATCAGCCATGCACCGTGGGAGCGGTCTTGAAGGCGAACGGGTTCTTCGCCAATATCACCGAGTTTCAGAGAAAAACACGATACCTCGTCATCGCCGGGCACTGCGGGAATGATGGACAAGACATCGGTCTCGAGGGCCACGGCGTAGTGGGAAGGATCATCTGGCAGTCCGGTGACGCCGATCTCGCCATCGTGCGAGTAGACCCAAGCGTTACCCACCGCCCGCACTGCGTGCCCAACTCGCAGCTACACAACTGCACTATATTCACTACCGTCACCCCCCTGGCGACGGGGCGCATCTTCCTCCGAAGCCCGATTTCGGGCCAGCCTCGGAGCGTCCCGATCCAAGGAACCGGAGTCCCGGGCGCTGACGAGAGATTCTGCACCAGCGGAGCGATGACCGGAATCAACTGCAATTGGTCCACGGTGCCGCTCCCTGCAGGTTTCGGCGCGCACCAGGCCGGCGCGCAAAGTGACGGTCTGTTCCTGCAGGGAGGGGACTCCGGCGGTCCGGTGGCCGGCCGAGCCGGGCAGCTCTACGGCATCATCGCCCGCATGGGCAACGATCTTGGGCCCGCTCGGGACATCATGAGCTACACGCCCATCGCGCGCCTCTTCCAAGAGCAGAGCGGCTACTCGATCGCGCCCCCCAACTGACCAGGAGGCCCGTGGCGAGGTGCTCCAGAATTGTCAGCCGAACGGCCACCCCAGCTCATGATGGCGAAAGCCCCATCCACCACGAGCGTGCCCGCCCGAACCGCCGTACCCGAGCCCCGATGAGCGCACGGCCGCCGCCGCTCCTGGCTCGTCCCCGCCTGGCTCCTCGCCGCGGTGGCCGTCGGCCTGCTGGTCGCGGCGCTCCGGCG
>NZ_JAVCVL010000351.1:0-1535 GCF_032917815.1 Clavibacter sp. MX14-G9D
CGGGCGCAGCCGGCGCTGGTCCGGCGAATGGGGCGCCGACCGCGCGCCCGACGCGCCGCGCATCGACGTGCTCGTGCCGAGCGCGGGCCGCACCGCCGAGCTGGCCGTGACGCTCTCGGGCCTCGCCGGGCAGGACGATCCGCCGTTCCGCGTGATCGTGAGCGACCAGTCCGACGGCTTCGACGCCGACGCGGAGCCGAGCGTGCAGGGCATGGCGCGGGTGCTGCGGGCGCAGGGCCGCGAGGTGGAGATCGTCTCGCACCTGCCGCGCCGCGGGATCGCCGAGCACCGGGCGTCGCTGCTCGCGCGCGCGACCGCCGACTCCGTGCTCTTCCTCGACGACGACGTGTGGCTGGAGCCCGGCATGCTGCGCCGGATGCACGACGCGCTCGAGTCGCTCGACATCGGCTTCGTGGGCGCCGCGGTGCAGGGCCTCAGCTACCTCGACGACCGTCGGGCGCACGAGGCCGCCGCCTTCGCGCCGTGGGGCGACGCGGTCGAGCCCGAGCGGATCCGCCGCGGGGAGCCCGGCTTCGACCGCTGGCCGCTGCACAACGCCGCGAACCTCGCGCACGTCGCCGCCGACCTCGGCCTCGAGACCGACACCTGGCTCGCCTACCGGATCGCGTGGGTGGGCGGCTGCGTGCTCTACCGCCGCCGGGCGCTCGTGGAGACCGGCGGGTTCGACTTCTGGGACCGCCTGCCCGAGCGGCACTCCGGCGAGGACGTCGCCGCGCAGTGGCGGGTGATGGAGCGCTTCGGCGGCGCCGGCATAGTGCCGAGCGGCGCGGTCCACCTCGAGGCGCCGACCACCATCCCCGTGCGGGAGGTCGACGCCTTCGACGTGCTCTTCGCCGAGGAGTCGCCGGATCCCCAGGAAGCGCCCCTAGGCGACGGCCCCGCCGAGGAGTCGACTCGGAACGTGGGCGACGCGGACGACCGCGCCGACCGCTCCTGATCACCGACGAGAGGACATCCCATGGCCATCAACCCCATCGAGCTCCAGAAGCACCTCAGCGGCCTCGACTACCCGGCGTCGAAGGACGACATCGTGAAGAAGGCGGAGGACTCGGGCGCCGACTCCGACACGCTCGACGCGCTCAAGTCGATCGAGGACACGGAGTACGACGCCCCCACGGCGATCAACTCCGCGGTCTCCGACGCGAGCTGATCCGCTCGCACCGCCCGCGTCGCGGCCCCCGTCCTCCGCGTGAGGACGGGGGCCGCGGTGCGTGCGGGCCGATGCGGCGCCGTGGTCGTCCGTGAGGGGCCCGTCGTCAGCCGGCCGCAGCACCCCGTCGGTCGCGGGAGCGCCCGTCGTGCGGCAGCTCGTCCTCGATCGCGGCCAGCGCGTCCGCCAGGCAGCCGAACCAGTCGCAGAGCCCCGGCACCGGCTGCATGCGCATGAGCTCCACCCGCTCGCCCTGCACCTGGAGGTAGCCGAGCAGCCTCCGCGCGTCGTTCTCGTGCAGGCGCGCGTCGCACACCCGCCATTCCGTCTCGGTGAGCGCGATGACCTCGAGGCGCTCGTCGGC
>NZ_JAVCVL010000352.1:0-1532 GCF_032917815.1 Clavibacter sp. MX14-G9D
CGGCGATCTCGGCGCGCCGGTCGTCGTCCATGCCGCATGGTGTCACGCCGGGCCGGGCTCCGCGACGCCGCCGGCCGTGGACGGCCCGCTCCGATCAGCAGGCGGCGCGGTCGTACCCGTCCTCGCCCGCGGGCACGAGGTCGCGGTCGCGCACGACGGCCCGGGGCGCGGGATCCAGCGCCCGGATCCGCGCGCACGCCCCCTCGGCGGTGTCGCGCAGGTCGTCCACGTACTCGACGTCGAGCACGTGCGGGCCGTAGACGTCCGTGAGCGCGGTGCACTCGTCCCAGCGATCGCACTCCTCGGCGATGGCGAGGTCGAAGCCGGCCTCGTCGCGGCCCCGCGTCCCGAGGTCCGCGGCGTTCTTCTGCGCGACCGCGAGGCCCCGGCCGTGCGCGTGGTCCACGAGGAGGGCGGCGAGCGCCAGCGCGTCGTCCGCGTCGAGGGCGCCCGCGGAGCGCGTCCACGAGTCCAGGTTGTCCAGCTCCACCGCCCGGTGGCCGGCGTCGGCGCAGCGGTCGAGCGCGGTCGCCTGCCGGGCCGCGACGGCGGCGCGCTTCGCCGGGGTCGAGGCGTCGAGGAGGTGCTCGTCGGGCCAGCCCGGATCCACGAGCGGCCCGTCGTCGCCCTGCACCAGGAGGTCGTCGGGCCAGCTCGCGCCCGGCTGGGTCTGGAAGGCGTTGACGTAGCAGATGCCGTACGTCCCGGCGGCGGGTCCCTCGGTGCTGTCGCGGACCACGATCCCCGCGCCGTCGGGGACGGGGGAGGAGCCGCCGAGCTGGTAGTCGAACTCGGCGTCTACGGGCGGCAGGGCGACGTCGGATGGGCGGGCGACGTCGGACGGGCGGGCGTCGACGTGCGACGGGGCCACGTCGGCGGCCGTGCCCGCGGACGAGCAGCCCGCGAGGGCGACGGCCACAGCCGCAGCCGTCAGGAGGACGGTCGGACGGCGGCGCATGATGCGACCCTAGGCGCCGGTCCCCGCTCGGCCGACCACGCGGAAGCGCTCCAGCACCACCTCGGTGCCGTCGTCGAGCGCGAACCCGTCGGGGAGCCCCGCCACGAACTCGGCCGAGGTCCAGAACGCCTCGTGCCCGGCACGCCACTCGGCCACGGTCGTGAAGCCCTCGCCCTCGTCGACGGCGTGGGCGAGCGGCACGTCGGCGAGTCGCGCGATCGCCACGTCCGTCGTCTCGACCGCGAGCACGGGGAGCCCGTCGGAGTCGATCACCGTGCCGCGGGATCCGACGACGGGCAGCTCCTCGTCGTCGGCCGCGTACTGGACCAGCAGCGAGCTGGTCGAGGTCTTCGCGCCCGACGCGATCGCCGCCACGAGGCGGTCGCGCAGCGGCCCGGGGAAGGCGTACTCCACGAGGGGGAGCGCGGGGTCGGGTGTCGTCGTCATGGACCGATCGTAGGAGCGCCGCGACCCGCGGGCCGGGGGCGCCGGGCCAGGAGGCGGACCACGAGCGCCGCGATCCCCGCCAGCAGCGCCACCTGGAGCGGCGCGAGCGGCGCCGCGCCCGCCGGGC
>NZ_JAVCVL010000353.1:0-1525 GCF_032917815.1 Clavibacter sp. MX14-G9D
ACCGCGGCCGAGCAGCGGCACGTCCTCGCGGGCCTCCAGGCGCTGGCCGCGCACCCCGGATCGTCCTCGACGCTCCCCGGCGTGCCGGTCCGCGTGATCTCGGGCACGGCGTCCAGCCCGCTCACGCGACGGCAGCGCGTCGACCTGGTGCGCGCGCACCAGGCGTCGGCCGCGGCCGCGGCCGACGGGGCATGGATCCCGGCGACGCGGTCCGAGCACATGGTGCCGGTGACGGAGCCGGACGTCGTCGCCGCCGCCGTCATGGCCCTGCTCCGGGGCCCTGTTCCCGAGGGATCCGCCTAGGGCGCCGGGATCGTCAGCGCCCACGCGCGGAACGACGCCGCGTCGGCACCCGTGAGCACGGCCGCGGGGCCGGGCATGGGATCGCGGACGGGCACGAGCGCGAGCGCGTCGCCGGGGAGGCCGACGAGCACCTCGCCGACGATGGAGTCGGGCGACGCCGTGTCCACGCGCACGAGGTAGACGGTGCCGCCCGGGACCTCCGGCCGGTCCGCGTCGACCGACTCCGCCATGCCGCCGCGGCCGGTGGCCAGGGCGTGCAGCTCGTCGACGCGGAAGCGCTGCGCCACGTCCCCGGCCTCCAGCCGCACGCCCGTCTCCGTCGTCCCGCGCCGCCCGACGGGCACGTCCGCGAGCGTCGCCGACAGGCCCGATCCCGACCACGGCCGGATGCTCGCGAGCGGCCGCGGCTGGTTCGCGCGCAACCGCTCCTCGGGGCTCCGGCGCCACGGCCACTCGTCGCGGGAGAGGAGGGCGCCGACGAAGGCCCCCGCCACGAACGGGATCGACGCCCCGAGCATCGACGAGGCGTTCAGGGCGGACGCGACGCCGACCACGCCGACGAGCAGCAGGACCCGGACCCAGCCGTTCCGCACGGCGTAGATGGCGAGCGCCACGGCGATGCCCGCACCGGTGAGCCCGAGGAACGCCCACAGCGGCACGGCGCCCGGCCGCAGCGCGGCCACCGCGGAGAGCACGAGGACGACGGCGATGAGGACGCCCGTGAAGGCCATCGCCCCTCGGCGCTCGCGGGCGGTGCGGGACGGCTTCGACGGGGACACGGGGCTCCTGGTGGGCGGCTCGGGGTCGGCGGGTTCCGGATTCGGACCCCGTCCAGCCTGCCCGAGACGGTCCCGGCGGCGGCGGCGCGCCACGGCCCCCGAGCGGGTGCCGATCGGCCGGGAGCCGGTCGGCCGCCTCCGGGCGACGCACCGGTCAGCCGGCGACGCGCCGCAGCTCGAGCACGCCCGGGATCAGCTGCCGCGTCGGCATCTCGCCGCGCGCGAAGTCCCCCCACACCTGCCGCACCCGCCGGGCGTCGCGCTGGATCCCCGCCCACGGCGCACCCGCGAGGAGCCCGGCACCGCGCCACGCCTCCTCGTCCCCGAACAGGAGCGGCAGGTCCACGGTGTGCGCGGCGCCGAAGGGGCTCCCGGGCGCCGACCAGCGGATCGCGTACCGGTGCGCCGTGCCGCCCGCCCGCGCGTGCCGACGCGCGAACCGG
>NZ_JAVCVL010000354.1:0-1506 GCF_032917815.1 Clavibacter sp. MX14-G9D
GCCGCCGTCGGCTGGGCGGCGTGCGTGGTCACGGCCGCCGACCTGGTCCTGGCGCTGCTGCGCCTCCTGGTGGCCCGCGGCGGGCCGTTCGCGCGGCCGCCGTCGGCCGACCGGGCGGCCTAGGCCTCGGCGACGCTCCCGCGCAGCTTCTCGGTCAGCTCACGCAGCGTGTCCAGCTCCTCGGGGGTGAGCGCGCCGCCCACGGTCGAGGCGATGGACTCCATGTGCACGCGGGCGACCTTCCGGAACGCGGCGTCGCCGGCCTCGGTGAGGCGCACGATCGTGGCGCGGCCGTCGCTCTCGTCGCCGCACTTGACGACCAGCCCGCGGGCGACGAGCCGGTCGATGAGGCGGCTGACGCTCGGCTGGGTGAGGAGCACGTGCTGGTTGAGGTCGCGCAGGCGGAGGCGGCCCTCGGGCTGCCGGGAGATGTTGAACAGCACGTCGTACTCGTTGAAGGAGAGCTCCCGGCTGGGGAACTCGGCGGTGAGGCGGCGCATGACGCTGACCTGCGCGCGGAACAGCGACTCCCAGGCCCGCACGGCGTCCGCGGTCTCGCCCACCAGGCCTCCTCGTCCGGTGCGCACCGCGATGGCGATCGGGCGCACGCTCTCGTCCCGAAGTCTAGGGCGGCGTCGAAGGGAGGATCCGGCGCCGAGGGGGCCGGACATGACTGAGGGCCGACCCCAGAGGCATGGGGCCGGCCCTCTCCCTTGCACCAGGAGTGTCCTGCAATCACATTCCGTCTCCACCGCCACAGCAAACGGTGGGGACGAGAAGACTGTATAACGATCCCGTAACGCCCCGCTACCCGCAATCGCCCCGATGTGCTGGGAGTACGCCGACAGCTCCGAATGGACGGGCTGTGCGGACCGCGCGGCTCTAGAAGAGGTCGGGCGACTGGGTGCTGGCGTGGTGCACGGACACGTCCGCGTGGCGGTCGAAGCGGTAGCCGGCACCGCGCACGGTGCGCACGATCTCCTCGTAGCGGCCGAGCTTGGAGCGGAGGCGGCGGACGTGGACGTCGATGGTGCGCTCGTTCGGGACGTCGTCCTCGTCCGCGGCGGACCACAGCGATCCGATGAGCTCGGAGCGCTCGATGGTGCGTCCCTCGCGGAGCACCAGGTACTGCAGCAGCTCGAACTCCTTGTACGTGAGCGGGGCCGTCTCGCCGTCGAGCACCACGCGCTTGCGGGACAGGTCGACGGTCACGCCGCCGTCCACGTGGTCCTCGTCCTCGGGCTGCTCGCGGTGCTGGGCGACGGCGGCGGGGTCCTGGAGCGCGAGGCGCACGACGTCGATGTCGCGGCCGCCCGCGCCCTCGGGGGCCAGGGCGACGGCGGCGTGGGTCTCGACGCCGGGCGCGAGCTCGGCCGCGAGGCGCTTCAGCGCGGCGACGACGGTGCCGAGGTCGGTGCCCGCGGCGGCCGCCTTCAGCTCGTCGAGTCCGACGTAGATGGCGAAGCCGCGGGCCTCGGTGCCCTCGGGGACGGCGCGGAGCCGTGC
>NZ_JAVCVL010000355.1:0-1490 GCF_032917815.1 Clavibacter sp. MX14-G9D
CGGTCAGCGCGGCGCGTCGTGCTCCGGGGCCGACGCGCGGGATGCGCGGTCCGCCGCGCGGCGGCAGGTTGCGGCGCGGGCCGCGGCTGCGGCGCAGGTGGCGGATCGCGAGGAGGTACAGCACGAGGCCGACGACGAGCAGCACGATGCCGCCGATCACGAGCGGGACGACCCAGGGCGACTCGCCCTCGGTGGGCCAGGAGAGGGAGACCTCCGCGGGCGCGGCGGTCTGGCCGTCGGTGGCGAGGAGGAGGCTCACGTCGTCGGGGAGCCGCGTGCTGAGCTCGAGCTCGCCGTCGCCGGTCTGCTCCGAGAGCCAGAGGTCGGACCCGCGCGGGTCGGTGATCTCGGGAGCCGACTCGGCGTCCGTCCCCGCGTCCGTCCCGGAGGCGTCCGCGGTGGGGCTCGGCGTGGGCGCGGCGGCCTCGGGCCGCACGACCTCGGTCGTCAGCGCCCCCTGGTCGTCGACGGCGACGCGGGTGTACGGGCTCGTGCCCACCCACGCCTCGACGTCGACCGTCGGCGCGTACGCCGCGAAGATCTCGCCGTCCCCGCGGATGACGGTGTCCTGCAGGCCCGGGTTCGCGTTGAGCGTCTTCCCGTCGACGACCGCGTACGCGGCGCCCCCCGCGGAGGACGTGGCCGCGGTGAGGCGGTCCGGTCCGGCCAGGAAGGTGTGCTGGGCGATCCCCAGCCCGATCATGAGGGCCGCGACCACGAAGGTCGCGATCGCCAGGACGAATCGCACGGGTGTCTCCTCTCGTGTCGTCGCGGGCGGCAGCTGCGTGAGCGGCGGTCGGGCGGGCCGACCACGGCTGCCGGCGAGCACGGGTGCTCTCGCGACGTTCCGCCGTGCTGCGGGCGGACCGGCGGCGGACGACGACATCGAAGGATACCGGACGACCCTGGGAGCGCCTCCGCGGGCAGCCCGCCACCCGGGGGGACGGCCGGGTCCACGCCCCGCCGACTCGGTAGGATCGGCACCTGCCGCGCCTCCGTCCGGCGTGCGCGAGCCCCCGCGAAGGAGTCCCCGTGCCCCACGACGACACGCCGTTCAGCCCCGCCATGCGCGGCTACAACCGCGACGAGGTCGACCGGGCCGTCGCCGACCTCCGCCGCGAGCTCATCCGCTCCAACCAGCAGGGCGCCGAGAGCCGGGCCGAGGCCGAGCGCCTCCGCCGCAGCGAGCAGGAGCTGCGCGACGAGCTCGAGGAGGTCGGCAGCCCGACGTTCGCGGGCCTCGGCAGCAGGCTCGAGGCGACCCTCCGCGTGGCGGAGGAGCAGTCCACCCGGCTCGTCGCCCAGGCGGACGCCGACGCGGCGCGCCTCCGCCGTTCGACGCAGGAGGAGACGGACGCGCAGCGCGCCGAGGCCGAGGCGACCGCGCGGCACCTCGTCGACTCCGCCCGCGCGCAGGCCGCGCAGATCCTGGACGCGGCCCGTCGCGAGGCCGACGACCTGCGGGAGCGCGCGGACGACCGCGCCGAGGG
>NZ_JAVCVL010000356.1:0-1436 GCF_032917815.1 Clavibacter sp. MX14-G9D
GTCGCGGGCGGGTCCGCGGGGCCGCCGACGTCGGAGGCCGCCGGTAGCGTGGGCGCGTGACCATCCGGGGATTCCGCCAGCCGTCCGCCTCCGTCGCCGGCGGCGCGGAACCCGCCGTCGAGCTCGACCCGTCGCAGCGCGCCGTGCTGGAGCTGCCCGTCGGCACGAGCGCCGCGGTCATCGGCGCACCCGGATCGGGCCGCACGACCGTGCTGCGCGAGCTGGTGGCCGAGCGCATCCTCGCGCAGGGGCTCGACCCCGCCGAGGTCCTCGTGCTCGCGCCGTCCCGCGCCGCCGCCACCCGCCTCCGCGACGAGCTCGCCCTCCGGGTGGGCGTTCCCACGCTCGGGCCCCTCGCGCGCACCGCCACGTCGGTCGCCTTCGAGGTGCTCGCCCGCCGCGCCGCCGACACGGGCACCGAGCCGCCGCGGCTGCTCACGGGCGCCGAGCAGGACCAGATCATCGCGGACCTCCTCGCCGGGCACGAGGAGCTGGGCACCGGGCCCGCGTGGCCCGATCCGCTGGGCGCCGAGGTGCGTCGGCTGCGCGCGTTCCGCACCGAGCTGCGCGAGCTGCTGATGCGGGCGACGGAGGAGGGCGTCCGCCCGGACGCCCTCGCCGGGCTCGGACGGGTGCACGGCGTCCCCGAGTGGATCGCGGCGGCCGACTTCGCGCGCGAGTACGAGGACGTGGTCGACGCGTTCCGGGGGGACCACCTCGACAGCGCGGAGCTCCTCGCGGAGGCCGTGCTCGTGGTGTCGCGCGGGGAGGCGCTCACGGGGATCCGGCTGGTGGTCGTCGACGACCTCCACGAGGCGACGGTGGCCACGCTCTCCCTGCTGCGCGCGCTCGCGGCCCGCGGCGCCGACGTGGTCGCGTTCGGCGACCCCGACGTCGCGGCCGCCACCTTCCGCGGCGCCGAGTCCGCGGCGCTGGGACGGCTGTCCAGCGTCCTCGGCCTGCCCGACCTCCGCACCCTGGTCCTCGACCGCGTGCACCGGCAGCCGCCCGCGCTCCGCGCGCTCACCTCGGCCGTCACGGCGCGCATCGGCGCGGCGGGCGCCGGACGACAGCGGCAGGCGGCCTCGGCGCCCGGACGGGTGGACGGGCCGGACCCGATCCAGGTCATCGAGGCGCCGACACGCGCGATCGAGCTGGCGCGCCTCGCCCGTCGCCTGCGCGAGGAGCACCTGCTCGGCGGGGTGCCGTGGGCGCGCATGGTCGTGCTGGTGCGGTCCGGGTCCCTCGTGCCGCAGGTCGCCCGCAGCCTCGCGACCGCCGAGGTGCCCACGCGCACCGCGGTCGCCGGTCGTGCCCTGCGCGACGACCTCGCCGCCCTCGCGCTCATCGGCGGCGTCGACGTCGCCCTCGGGCGCGTGGCACTCACCCCCGAGGTCGCGTCGGCCCTCGCCACCGGCCCCCTCGGCGGACTCGAC
>NZ_JAVCVL010000357.1:0-1419 GCF_032917815.1 Clavibacter sp. MX14-G9D
GAGGTCGCGTCGCGGCGGCCGGGAGCGGCCGCCCTCCCGCTCCTTCTGTTCGCGGGGGCCGCGGTCGCGCAGGTCGTCGCCGCTCGGGCGCGCGGTCGCCGGACGCGGATCCGAGCCCTGGCGGTGGCGGGTGCCGCCCTCGTCGCCGCGGCGGTGGCCATGCCGTACCTCGTGACGGCGTCGCTGCAGAGCGGCGCGCTGGTGCTGTCCGCCGCCCTGCTGCTCCGCCGGGCTCCGGGGAGGGATCCGGTCAGTTGAGCGGACGCGTCCCCTCGGGTAGCGCGCCGCCCGCGTAGAGGGCGGTCGCGGTGTTCTGGAGCGCGGTCAGCGCGACGCGCTGCGTCCACGGGCCGTAGGAGATGCGCGCGACGCCGAGCTCCTCGAACCGGGCGGGGGAGAGGGAGCCGGGGATCCCGATGACGGTGAGGCGTTGCGGTCCGACGGCGTCGACCAGCGTGCGCACCTCGTCCTCCGTGAGCGGGCCGGGCACGAAGACGCTCGTGGCGCCCGCGGCGAGGTAGGCGCGCGAGCGCTCGACGGCGTCGGCGAGGACGTCGGACCGGTCGCGGTCGCCGCCCCGGACGTACGCGTCGGTGCGGGCGTTGAGGGCGAAGGGCACGCCCTCCGCCTGAGCCGCGGCGACGGCCGCCTCGACGGCGCGCACGGAGTCGGCGAGCGGCCGCATGCCGTCCTCCAGGTTCGCGCCGACGACGCCGACGCCGATGGCGCGGCGCACGGTCTCGCCGGCGTCGCCGTAGCCCGACTCGAGGTCGGCGGAGACGGGCTGCTCCACGGCGGCGACGATGCGGCCGATCATGTCGAGGTGCAGGTCGAGCGGGATCCGCTCGCCGTCCTCGTAGCCGAAGGTCGCGGCGATGGAGTGGCTCGCGGTGGCGAGGGCCCGGGTCTCGGGGAGCGCGGCGACGGCGGCGGCCGAGATCGCGTCCCACACGTTCACCACCCGGAGGAGCTCGGGTGCGGTGTGGAGGTCGACGAGGGTCTGCCCGCGGGCGGCGATGGTCATGGTCCGACCCTAGGGCGGGCGCCGGACGGACGGGGGCGCGGGATCGGCGGATGGCCACCGCGTCTCGGGGATGATGGGGGCATGACCCCCGACCGCCCCGCCGCCCCCGCGCGATACCGCGTCGAGGAGCACCGCGCGGCCGTGCGCGCCCTCCTCGCCCCGCTCGCGGACCTGCCCGGCGAGGAGCTGCCCGTCGACGCGGGCGCGCTCACGCGGGATCCGCACCGCTACGCCGACCGCGTGCTCGCCCACGACGTCACCAGCCCCCTCGACCTCCCGCCCTTCCGCAACTCGCAGATGGACGGCTACGCCGTGCGCGCGGCGGACCTCCTCGCCGCGTCGCCCGCACGCCCGGTCGCCCTCCGCGTCGCCGCGCGGATCCCCGCCGGCCGCGC
>NZ_JAVCVL010000358.1:0-1413 GCF_032917815.1 Clavibacter sp. MX14-G9D
GTCGCCGCGACGCCCGCGCCCGTGCCGGTCCCGCTCCCCGCGCCGGGCGACCTGTCCCGCGACCTCACGGCCGCGCTCCGCGGCGTCGCGGGCGTCTCCGACGTGTACGCCCCGCGCTCGCCCGTGCTGCTCGTGGCGCAGCACGTGGTGGAGGGCGCGATGGGCGGCGGATCCGACGTCGCCGAGCGTCTCGTCACCGTGGAGACGGGTGAGGGCACCGTGCTCGTGCAGGCCTCCATCGCGGTGGACGCGGATGCCCGGGCCAGCGACACCGCCCGCGCCGCCGTCGACGCGATCCGCGCCCGCCTGGTCGAGTCCGTCGGCGCGGAGGCCGCGGCGGTCGCGACCGTGACGATCCGCGTCGGCAGCATCGGCTGACGGCCCGCACCGCCTGCCGGACGCCCGCCCGCGGACGGCCCCGCCGCCGGCTCCCGGTACCGTGGACGCATGCGCGTCGCCACCTGGAACGTCAACTCCATCCGCACCCGCGTGGGCCGCGTCGTCGACTGGCTCGGCCGCGAGGACGTCGACGTGCTGGCCATGCAGGAGATCAAGTGCAAGCCGGAGCAGTTCCCGACGGCGGCGTTCGAGGAGGCGGGCTACGAGGTCGCCGTCCACGGGCTGAGCCAGTGGAACGGCGTCGCGATCGCGAGCCGCCTGCCGCTGGAGGACGTGACCACGACGTTCGAGGGGATGCCGCGCTTCGGCAAGCCCGACGCGTCCGGCCTCCCGCCGCTCGAGGCGCGCGCCATGGGCGCGACCGTCGAGGGGGTGCGGCTCTGGAGCCTCTACGTGCCCAACGGCCGCTCGCTCGAGGACCCGCACTACTCGTACAAGCTGGAGTGGCTCGCCGCGCTCGCCGCCGACACGCGCGCCTGGCTCGCCGCGGATCCCGACACCCCGCTCGCGCTCATGGGCGACTGGAACGTGGCCCCGCTCGACACCGACGTCTGGGACCCGCGGCTGTTCGAGGGCAAGACGCACACCTCGGAGCCGGAGCGGGCCGCCTTCGCCGCGTTCCTGGAGGCCGGCCTCGCCGACGTCGTGCGACCCTCCATCCCCGAGGGCTACACCTACTGGGACTACCAGCAGCTGCGCTTCCCGCGGGACGAGGGCATGCGGATCGACTTCATCCTCGGGTCCGACCGGTTCCAGGAGCTCGTGAGCGCGCCGCGGATCCACCGCGACGAGCGCAAGGGCGACGGCCCGAGCGACCACGTGCCCGTGGCCGTGGACCTCGACGTCGAGACCGAGCTCGACGACGACCGCCCCATGATCTTCTGATCCCCGCGGCCGATGACGGCCGCACAGGGCACGCCCCGTAGTCTCGAGCCGTGACCCCCGACGACGACGCGACCCCGCAGCGCGGCCGCCGCGCCGCCCGGGGACGCCGCTCCGCCGCCCCGGCGGCCC
>NZ_JAVCVL010000359.1:0-1412 GCF_032917815.1 Clavibacter sp. MX14-G9D
GCGGGTGCGGGTGCGGGTGCGGGTGCGGGTGCGGGTGCGGGTGCGGGTCCGGGTGCGGGTCCGGGTGCGGATGCGGGGATCGCGGTCGGCGGCGCCGGCCGGGCTGCGACGGCGCGCGCCACCCGGTCCGGGTCAGACGGGGACGGCCGCGGCGCGGGTCAGCGCGCGATGGACGAGCCCGGCGATCAGCGCGCCGACCACCGGCGCGAGGAGGAACGCCCACAGCTGCCCGAGGGCGGTCGGCCCGCCGTACACGGCGGCGGCGACGGAGCGGGCCGGGTTCACGGACGTGTTGCTCACCGGGATGCTGATGAGGTGGATCAGGGTGAGGGTGAGCCCGATGACGATGGGCGCGACGGACGCGTACGCCTCCTGCCCGGTGACCGCGAGGATCACGGTGACGAAGACCGCGGTGAGGACGGCCTCCACGAGGAGCACGGCGCCGAGGCCGAAGCCGCCGGGCGACGCCTCCCCGTAGCCGTTGGACGCGAAGCCGGAGTCCTGCGCGGCACGGAGGTAGCCGGCCGGGCCGTCGGCCGCGATGAGCGCGAGCACGCTGGAGGCGAGCACGCCGCCGACGAGCTGGGCGATCACGTAGCCCGGCACCTCGCGCCAGCCGATGCGGCCGGCGGTCGCGAGGCCCACCGTCACGGCGGGGTTGAAGTGGCCGCCGGAGATGCCGCCGACCGCGGCCACGCCGGCCATGACGGTCAGGCCGAAGGCGAGCGCGACGCCGAGGAACCCCACGCCCGTCGCGTTGCCGTCGTCGGGGAAGGCGGAGGCGTAGAGCGCGGTGCCCACGCCGCCGAGGACGAGGAGGAACGTGCCGAACGCCTCGGCGCCCCAGCGGGCGGCGGCGGACGGCCGGTCGGGGGCGGATGCCGCCTTCTGCCCGCGTCCCTGGGCGGGGGTGTCGCGGGGGGCCTTCGTGGCGGAGGGGGACTTGGTCATCGGGTCTCGGTCCTCTGGTGCTTCGGGTGCGGTGCGGGTGCTGCGGGGTCGGTGCGGATCGGGGACCCGGATCCCCCGCGCGCGGCGACGGGACCGGGGCGCCCCCGGTCCCGTCCGCGGGCGGTGCTACTGGACGCGGCTCGTGCTGGACTCGTCCTCGTCCTTGTCGTCCGACGGGATGTGCACGTCGGAGACGGTGACGTTGACCTCGGTCACGTCCATGCCGACGACCTGCGAGATGGCGTCGGTGACGGACTCGCGGATCCGGTCGGCGAGGTCCTGCAGCGCGACGGGGTACTCGGCGACGACGATGATGTCGGCCGCGACCTGCTTCTCGCCGACCTCGACGGAGATGCCCTGGCCGCGGTCCTGCTGGCCGATGACGTTGCGGATCGCGCCGACGGCACGTGCGGCGCCGTTGCCGAGGTCGTGGACGCCGGGGACCTGGCGGGCCGCGATGC
>NZ_JAVCVL010000036.1:0-18017 GCF_032917815.1 Clavibacter sp. MX14-G9D
ACGCCGGCGAGGGCCGCGCCGCGCGTGGTCCCGTCCGCCCGGGCCGCGACCGTGGCGTCGCGGACCGCGGCGCCGCGATGGTCCTGGCCGGTGGCTCCCCCGCACCGGGTCACCCGGCCCTTCGAGGAGCCGAGCACCCCCTACGGGCCCGGCCATCGCGGCATCGACATCGCCGCCGCGCCGGGCACGGAGGTGCGTTCGCCCGCCGACGGCGTCGTCTCGTTCGCCGGCATGGTCGTCGACCGGCCGGTCGTGAGCATCCAGCACGCCGACGGGCTCGTGTCCTCGATGGAGCCGGTCGTGCCGGGGGTCTCCACGGGCGACGCGGTCTCCGCGGGTCAGGTCGTCGGCTCGCTCGCCGAGGCACCGCGGCACGAGCCCGACGGCGGGCTGCACCTCGGCGCGCGGCTCCACGGTGGCTACGTTGATCCGCAGGCGCTCCTCGCCGGCCTGCGCCACGCGGTGCTGCTGCCCCTCGAGCCATGAGGTCCGCGCGGTGCGCGAGGACGCCGACGACGGTGCGGACGCGGGACGTCCGTGCGGCCGGTACGTCCGGGGGATCCACGGGATGCCCGGCCCGTCCGACGCTGCCGCACGGGGCGGCCGACCATGCCGCGACCGTCCGCGTCAGGCGCGCGGGTGGGCTCCCTCGTAGCTGCGACGCAGGCGCTCGACGGACACGTGCGTGTAGATCTGCGTCGTCCCGAGGCTCGCGTGGCCCAGCATCTCCTGGACCGTGCGGAGGTCCGCGCCGCCGTCGAGGAGGTGGGTCGCCGCGGTGTGCCGGAGCGCGTGCGGCCCCTGCGGGCCCGACCCGGGCAGGTCCGCGAGCAGCGCGGCCACGAGGCCGTACACGGCACGGGAGCCGAGGCGCCCGCCGCGGGCACCCAGGAAGAGGGCGGGACCGGTGCGGGCGGTGACGAGCGCGGGACGACCGCGGCCGACGTACGCCGCGAGGGCGTCCGAGGCTGGCACGCCGAAGGGCACCACCCGCTCCCGGTCGCCCTTGCCCACGACGCGCACCGTGAGCCGCGCGTCGTCCACGTCGCCCATGTCGAGTCCGGTGAGCTCGGAGACCCGCAGGGCGGAGGCGTACAGCAGCTCGATCACGGCGAGGTCCCGGAGCGCGGCGGGGTCGTCCGCCGCCGCCCTCTCGGCGAGCCCGGCGAGGAGCGCCGTCATCTGCTCCCGCGCGAGGACGCGTGGGAGATGCGATCCCGCCCGGGGTGCCTTGAGGCGCACGGCGGGGTCGACGTCGACCCGGCCCGTCCGCAGGAGCCACGCCCCGAAGCCGCGGACGGCCGCCGACCGCCGCGCGAGGGTCGCGGGTGCGAGCCGGGCCTGCGATCCCCGCCACAGCCAGTCGCGCAGGACCTCGAGGTCGAGGCCCCCGGAGCGGGTGACTCCCTGGCGGGCGGCATGGGCGGCGAGGTCCCGGAGGTCCGCGGAGTAGGCCCGCACGGTGTGGGCCGCGCTCCCCCGTTCCCCTGACAGGGACGTCGCGAACTCGACGATGTCGCGCTCCAGCGCCGTCCCACCCATCGTGCCGAGGACGGGTGGCGGCCCGTCGATGCCGCCTTCCGCTCGCGCTCCGCCCATCCCCGAAGGCTACGGGCAGCCCCGGCGCCGCGCTCGTCGACGCGCGAGGAGGAGAAGGCCGGCGCGGAGCCGATGCAGGACGGGGACGAGCGGGACGCGGACGGGGCGGGGTCCGGGCGGCGGGTCGAGTCGGAGCGGCACCCGTCCGCCGGACGACCGTGCTGGTCACCGCGACGACGGCCGGCGCACCCATCCCCCGTCGGGCCGCGCCACGTGCCCCTCGAGCTCGAGCAGACCCAGGACCGACGACGCCTCGGCCACTCCGAGTCCGGCGCGCGCGGCGACCTCGGACGTCTCCCGGGCGCGCCGCACGGCCAGCGCGTCCAGGACGCGCCCGATGCGGGGATCGCCATCGGAGGGTGCCCCGGCCCGCACCGTGCCACCGGTCCGGCGCGTGTGCGGGCCCGTCCCGGACATCATCCCGGACGTCGTCCCGGAGGGTGCGTCGCGGGGCCGCGCCTCCGGTGGCGCACGGAGCGCCCCGCCCTCGCCTCCCTGCTGTGCGGTCACGCCGCTCCAGCCGGGCACCAGGTCCATCACGTGGTCGGCCGAGGCGACGAGCGCGGCTCCGGACTCGCGGATCAGCCGGTGGCAGCCGGATGAGGACACGCTCGTCACGGGTCCCGGCACGGCCCCGAGGGGACGCTCCAGCGCGATGGCGTGGTTGGCCGTGTTGAGCGAGCCGCTGCGCGCGCCCGCCTCGACCACGACGGTGGCGGCGCTCACCGCCGCGATGAGCCGGTTGCGCAACAGGAAGCGCCATCGGGTGGGGGACGCTCCGCAGGGCAGCTCCGAGACCACGGCGCCCTCGCGCCGCATCCGTCCGAAGAGGTCCGCGTGGCCGGCCGGGTAGAGGCGGTCCACCCCGCCGGCCAGGAAGGCCACCGTGGATCCGCCGGAGCCGAGCGCCGCACGGTGCGCGGCGCCGTCGATGCCGTAGGCCCCGCCCGACACGACGGCGACGCCTCGGTCGACGAGGCCCGCCGCGATGTCCGCCGTGACGTGCTCCCCGTAGCCCGTCGCGGCCCGCGCCCCCACGACCGCCACGGAGCGGGACAGGGCCGCGAGCGCCTCCGGTGCGCCGGTGCACCAGAGGACCAGCGGTGCGTGCGGTCCCAGGTCGTCGGCGCCGACGGGCCACAGCGGGGCCCCCGGCACCAGCACGCGGGCGCCCACGGCCCGAGCGGCGCGCAGCCGTGCCAGCGCCTCGGAGCGCACCACCCGCGGTCGCCAGCGCTCGACGGCGGCCCCCACCTCGTCGACGAGGGCGACGCGGGCGTCCTCGTCGAGCTCGAGGCCCGCATCCCGCATGGACGCGACGACGGCGGACGCAGGACAGCCGTCGACCACGGCCGCGAGGGCGGCGCCGGCCCCGAGGACGCCGACGACCGCACCCGCGACGCGGTCTCCGGGCTCGGCGATCCCGGACCAGGTGCATCGGGCGGCGTCCTCCTCGGGGATCCACGCGGCGTCCGCGTCGCCGGGCTCCGCGGCATCGGGGCGGAGCGCCGCCATCAGCTCGTGGAGCTCCCCGGCGGGGAGCCCCAGGCGCGACACGACGAGGGTCCGTCGGCCGCCGGGGCCGCGGTCAGCAGCGTCGCCGGCGCTCACGACGCGCCCCGCAGGAGGAGCGCCCGACCCAGGTGGTCCGCGTCGGGACTCGCAGCGCCGTCGAGGTCCGCCAACGTCCAGCCGAGGCGGAGCACGCGGTCGTACCCGCGCATCGTGAGCAGGCCGCGGTCGAGTGCGCGGTCCAGGGATGCCGTCGCGGCGCGGGCCACGCGTGCCTCGCGACGGAGCCACGTGCCCGATGCGCGGGCGTTGGTGCTCCACGACGTCGGCGCCCAGCGCTCGGCGGCGGCCGCGCGCGCGGTCGCGACGCGGACGCGCGCCGACGCCGTGGTGGTCCGGGGCGCACCGTCGGCGGCGAGGTGCACGGCGGTCGTGACCCGACGCACGGCGAGACGGATGTCCATGCGGTCCATGAGCGGGCCGGACAGCCGGGCCAGGTAGCGCCGCCGCGACTGGGGCGGGCACGCGCAGTCCGCGCCCGCGACGCCGTACGACCCGCAGGGGCAGGGGTTCGCGGCCATGACCAGCTGGAATCGACCCGGGAAGTGCGCGACGCCGTTGGCCCGGTGGATGCTGATGACGCCCGACTCCAGCGGCTGGCGGAGGCAGTCGAGCACCGCCCCCGCGAACTCGGGTGCCTCGTCGAGGAAGAGGACTCCCCCGCTCGCGCGGACGGCTGCCCCGGGGCGGATGCGCCCGCTGCCGCCGCCGACGATGCCGGCTGCGCTCGCGGTGTGGTGCGGGGCCTCGAGCGGGGGACGGACGGTGAGCTCCGGGCCCAGCCGCTCCCCGCACAGCGAGCGGACGCAGCCCGCCTCCAGTGCGGCCTCCTCGTCGAGGTCGGGCAGCAGCCCCGGGAGTCGCTGGGCGAGCATCGTCTTGCCGGCCCCGGGCGGACCGAGGAGGAACATGTGGTGCCCGCCCGCCGCGGCGACGACGAGCGCCTCCACCGCCTCCTCGTTCCCGACGACGTCCCCCAGGCAGGGCTCCGGAGGGACGACGCCCTCGGACGGACCGGCACCTCCGCCGCCCGGCGCGGCGACCGCCGGCCCGACGGCGTCGTCGGGCTCGGGGTCGAGCTCCGCCCCGTGGTGGATCGCCGCATCCCGCAGCCCCGAAACGGGGATGACCTGCACGTCCGGCACGAGCGAGGCCTCGTCGGCGTGGCAGCGTGGGACCATGACGCGCCGCACCCCCGCTCGACGCGCGGCGAGCACCGCCGGGAGGATGCCGTGCGTCGGGCGCAGACGCCCGTCGAGCCCCAGCTCGCCCAGGTGCACCGTGCCGGCGACCGAGTCCGCGGAGACGGAGCCGCCCGCCGCGAGCACGGCCAGGGCGATCGCGAGGTCGAAGCCCGACCCGTGCTTGGGCAGCACGGCCGGCGAGAGGTTGACGGTCACGCGCCGCACGGGGAACTCGCACCCCGCGTTGCCGGTGGCGGCCCGCACGCGCTCGCGGGCCTGGCTGAGCGCGGCGTCCGGGAGGCCGATGAGCACGAAGCCGGGGAGCTGGCTGGTGATGTCCGCCTCCACGTCGACGAGCGCGCCCTCGAGTCCCGAGAGCGCGACCGCGAGCGTGCGACCGACGGCCATCAGCAGGCGCTCCGGACGACGTCGATCGACGGCCGTCCCCCGGGCGGCCAGACCACGCCGACCACGTCGATCCTGACGGGCCCGCGGCGCTCCGGGTGGGCCTCGCGCCAGAGCCCCGCGAGCACCCGCAGCCGCGCGGCCTTGGCGCGCGTGACCGCCTCGAGGGGATGCCCGAACCCGAGGCCCGCGCGCGTCTTCACCTCCACCAGGACGGTCGTGCCCTCGTGGGTCATCACGAGGTCGATCTCGCCCTCGCGACACCGCCAGTTGCGCTCCACGAGCGCGTAGCCGTGCTCGCTCAGATGCCGTGCGACGAGCTCCTCGCCGCGTCGTCCCAGGTCGTGCTCGCGTGTCATGCGCACCTCCGAGGGGAGGATGCGCTGCCGCCGGGATGCGTCCCGCTCATCGACCCCACGAGGTGCGGCGCCATGCGCGGCGCACCCTGGGGAGGGACCCGGAGGAGCCCTACTCGTCGATCGCCAGCTCCTTGGGGAGCTCGAACTCCTTGGCCGACAGCTCCTCGACGTTGACGTCCTTGAAGGTGAGCACCCGCACGGACTTGACGAAGCGGTCGGAGCGGTACACGTCCCACACCCACACGTCGGTCATGCTCAGCTCGAAGTAGAAGTCGTGCTCCGTGTCGCGACGCACCAGCTCGACCTCGTTCGCGAGGTAGAAGCGCCGCTCGGTCTCGACCACGTACTTGAACTGGGACACGATGTCCCGGTACTCCCGGTAGAGCGCGAGCTCCACCTCGCGGTCGTAGTCCTCGAACTCGTCGTCATCCATGGTCCGTCGATACTATCCGGCCCCGGAGCACGCGACGTCCGGCCGGTCGTGCCGCCGGCAGCGCCGCGCGGGGCCCGGAGCAGGCGGGGAGGGCGACCGGGCCGCAAGCGGGACGGGTCAGGCGCCCGTCGGCTGGAGCACCCCGCCGAGCCAGGTGCGCCGGTGGATCCGGCTGGGGCCGCTCGCGCGGATCGCGTCGAGGTGCGCGGCGCTGCCGTAGCCCTTGTTGCCGGCCCAGCCGTACTCCGGCGACTCCTCGTGCCACGCCGCCATGAGGCGGTCGCGATGCACCTTCGCCAGGACGGACGCGGCAGCGACGGACGCGCAGTCCCGGTCGGCCTTGACCCTGAGGCGCACCGGGACGGGATGCGCGAGCGCGGGCGTGAGCCAGTCGTGGGACCCGTCGAGCAGCACGACGCTCTCGAGCAGCGGCACGCCGAGGTGGTGCAGCTCGACGAGGGCGCGGCGACCCGCCAGGCCGAGGCACGCCGTGATGCCGAGCTCGTCGACCTCCTCGGCGGACGCCATGCCGACCGCGTGGTGCCGCACCCAGGCGGAGACCGGCGGGTGCAGGGCCTCGCGGCGCTTCTCGCTGAGCATCTTCGAGTCGCGGAGCCCCGGGGGGAAGGCGCCGCAGTCGGCACCGACGGCGGCCATGCCGACCGCGACCGGGCCGGCCAGCGCACCCCGCCCCACCTCGTCGCAGCCGATGACGAGCGCCGCGCCCGCTCCGAGGAGCGCGAGCTCGGCGTCGAGGCTGGGGTCCGCGACCGGCATCAGCCGGCGGGAGCGGCTTCGGGGACGTCGCCGAACGTCTCGGGGTGGTCGCCGAGGATCGACCACCGGTCGATGGGCCAGGTGATGACGAAGGCGCGGCCGACGACGTGGTCGATCGGCACGAACCCCTTCGTCGGGCCGTCCTGGTTGTAGCGCGAGTCCGCGGAGTTGCCCCGATTGTCGCCCATCACCCACAGCGAGTCTGCGGGCACGGTGACGTCGAAGTCGATGGCGGACGCGCGCGTGTCGCCGGGGACGAGCTTGATGTACGGCTCGTCGAGCGGCACGTCGTTGACGCTCATCTGGCCCAGGGAGTTGCAGCAGACGACGTGGTCGCCCGGCAAGCCGATGAGGCGCTTGATGAGGTGGTCGTTGCTGTCGGAGGCCGACAGGCCCACCGTGGTGAGCGCCCAGTCGACCGCCGCGGCGACCGGCGGCTTCGCGACCTCGGGCGATGGCAGCAGCCAGCCGCCGGGATCGCGGAACACCACCACGTCGCCGTGCTGCAGCGGCATGAGCCGCGGCGTCAGCTGGTTGACCACGATCCGGTCGTCGATCTGGAGGGTGTCCTCCATCGACGCGGACGGGATGTAGAACGACCGGATCAGGAAGGCCTTGATCAGGATCGAGACGAGGAGGGCCACCACGAAGATGACGAGGACGTCCCGGAGGAACGTCTTCCATCCCCGCGACCCGCTGCCGCTGTGCCTGCCCGAGGATCTGGTCTCCACGGGCGCCGTGCTGTCTGTCATTTAACCGCCTGAGCTCCCGGCAAGTGTATGTGCCGGGAGCTCGGGAGGATGACGCTTGGGGATGCGCTAGGAGCGCTTCTCCTTGATCTTCGCCTTCTTGCCGCGCAGGTCGCGCAGGAAGTACAGCTTCGCGCGGCGCACGTCGCCGCGCGTCACGACCTCGATGTGGTCGATGACCGGGGAGTGGACCGGGAAGGTGCGCTCGACGCCGACCTGGAAGCTGACCTTGCGGACGCAGAACGTCTCGCGGACGCCCTCGCCCTGACGGCCGATGACGATGCCCTGGAACACCTGGATGCGCGAGCGGCTGCCCTCGACGATGTTGACGTGGACCTTGACCGTGTCGCCGGCGCGGAAGTCGGGGATGTCCGACCGCAGCGACGCCTTGTCGACGGAATCGAGGATGTGCATGGTGTACCGCTCTCTGCAACCGCCACGGGTCGACTGCGCATCAGTTTCTGGAAGGGGAACGGCCCGCATGGACGGCCGACTCCCCCGTGGCAGGGTCGGCGGCAGGCACGATCGCCCATTCTGTCACCTCGGGCGCGTCGAGCGCAAAGCGCCGGGTCGTCGGCGAGGGCGGTCAGTCGAGGCGGATCGTCCGGCCGGCGTCCGGGCCCTCGGCTGCCCGCCACTCCGGCGGACGCGGCTGCGCGTCGCGCTCGATGACGGCGATGACCTCCTGCATGCGCTGCCGCGTCTCCGCGAGGAGCTGCCGGACGCCGAGCGCCACGAACGCCACGGCGGCCAGCACCGCGACCACCGCGCACCACGTGCTCACCGCCGAGTAGGTGCCGGTGCCGGCGACCGCGAGGGTCAGCACGCCCATGACGACCGCGTCCGTCGGGGAGACGGCCGCGGCCGTCCGCGCCGAGCGCCGGGCGAGGACGAGGCCCAGGCCCGCGAGCAGGGCGATGCCGAGCGCCGCGGCGCCGAGCATCACGAGGAGCAGCTCCCACCCGCCGGAGCCGAAGGCCGCCCAGCCCACGAGGAGCCAGGCGGGGAGCACGACGACCGCGGCGAACTGCCAGCGGTAGAGCGCGCGGCGGAGTCGGACGGCCGGGGACTGCTGCATGGGCCCATGCTACGAGCCGACCCTGGGCGCCGCGAGAGGGTCCGCTGAGCGCCCCTCCCGTAGGATCCATGGCGTGATGGAACTGCGAACGCCCGCCGAGATGGACCAGATGCGACCCGCCGGGGAGTTCGTGGGCAGCGTGCTCACCGCGCTCGCCGCGCAGGCCGACGTCGGCGTCAACCTCCTCGACCTCGACCGCGCCGCGCACCGCATGATCCGCGAGCGGGGGGCCGAGTCGTGCTACATCGACTACCACCCCTCGTTCGGCGCCATGCCGTTCGGCAAGGTGCTCTGCACGTCCGTGAACGACGGCGTGCTGCACGGGCTCCCCCACGACTACCGGCTGCAGGACGGCGACCTCCTGAGCCTCGACTTCGCCGCCTCCGTGGACGGATGGGTCAGCGACTCGGCCGTCAGCGTCATCGTCGGCACGCCGCGCGAGGAGGACGTGCGCCTGATCGAGGTGACGACCCGCGCGCTCGAGGCGGGGATCCGCGCGGCGCAGCCGGGCGGCCGCACGGGCGACATCTCGGCGGCCATCGGCGCGGTGGCGACGGAGGCGGGCTACTCCGTCAACACGGACTTCGGCGGTCACGGGGTCGGCCGCACGATGCACGGGGACCCGCACATCGCGAACCAGGGCCGGCCGGGGCGCGGCGTCCCGCTGCGGCCGGGACTCGTCATCGCGATCGAGCCCTGGTTCCTGCAGAGCACGGACGAGATCTACACCGACCGCGACGGCTGGACCCTCCGCAGCGCCGACGGCTCGCGCGGCGCGCACATGGAGCACACCGTCGCGATCACGGAGTCCGGCCCCGTGATCCTCACCGCGCGCTCCTGAGGCGGATGATCGCCGCGCCCCGAGGGGCGGCGGACGTCGCGGGTCGCGGCTAGTCGGCCAGCAGGTCGGGCCGTACGCGGCGCGTGCGCTCGAGCTGCTGCTCGCGACGCCACGCGGCGATGGCGCCGTGGTTGCCGCTGCGCAGCACGTCCGGGACCTGGAGCCCGCGCCACTCTGGCGGCTTGGTGTAGCTCGGGTGCTCGAGCAGGCCGTCGGAGTGGCTCTCCTCGACGAGGCTCGCGGGGTTGCCCACGACGCCCGGCACGAGACGGCCGATCGCCTCGATCATGGCCATGACCGCGACCTCGCCGCCGTTCAGGACGTAGTCGCCCAGGCTGACCAGGCGGACCCGGGCGCGCGTGGCCGTGTGGTCGACGACGCGCTGGTCGATGCCCTCGTAGCGACCGCACCCGAAGGCGAGGTGGCGCTCCTCCGAAAGCTCCTGCGCCATGGCCTGCGTGAACACGTCGCCGGCCGGCGACGGGAAGATGACGACCGGATCGGTCTCGTCCGCGAGGACCCGGTCGATGGCCTCGCCCCAGGGCTCCGGTCGCATGACCATGCCGGCGCCGCCGCCGTAGGGCGTGTCGTCGACCGTGCGGTGCCGGTCGTGCGTGAAGGCGCGCAGGTCGTGCACGCGGAGGTCGATGAGGCCGGACTGGCGCGCGCGGCCGAGCAGGGAGATGTCGAGCACCCCGAAGAACTCCGGGAAGATCGAGACGATGTCGATCCGCATGTCAGCGTGCGTCGTCGCCCTCGGGGGCGGCATCCGCGGGAGCGGCATCCGCGGGAGCGGCATCCGCGGGAGCTGCGTCCGTGGGGAGGTCCTCGCCGGGCGCCGAGGTCGGCTCGTCCGGGATCTCCTCGAAGAGGCCGAGCGGCGGGGTGACGACGAGCGTGCCGGCCGCGACGTCCACGGACGGGACGATGGCTTGCACGAACGGCACCAGCACGGTGCCGGAGGGCGTGTCGACGTGGAGGAGGTCCTGCGCCGGGAAGTGGTCGACGAGGGAGACGGTCCCCACCTCGACGCCGTCGCGGAGCACCCGGAGGCCGACCAGCTGGTGGTCGTACCAGGCGTCGGGCTCGTCCGCCTCGTCAGCGGGCGGCGTCATCCAGAGGATGGCCTTGGCCAGCGACTCGGCGGCCGTGCGGTCCGCGACGCCCTCGAAGAAGCCGACGGGATGGCTGTTGTACCAGCGCAGCTCGGTCAGCGTCAGCGTGCGGCCGTGCCACGGCGAGGTCTCGGGGACCTGCAGGCTGAACTCGGCGCCGGGGACGAAGCGCTTGTCGGGGTCGTCCGTGAACAGCTCGAGCTTCACGGCGCCCTTGAGCCCGTGCGCCTTGGTCAGCCGGCCCACGCGGAACGCCGCGGGGTCACGGACGTCGTCCTCAGGAATCGGTGTCCACCACATCGACGCGGACGCGCTGGCCGTCGGCGAGGGCCGACACGAGCGTCCGGAGGGCCTTCGCGGTGCGACCCGCGCGGCCGATGACCCGGCCGAGGTCCTCGGGGTGCACGCGCACCTCGAGGACCTCGCCGCGGGGGGATCCCTTGCTCGTCACGGAGACATCATCCGGGTGCTCGACGATGCCCTTGACCAGGTGCGCGAGCGCGGGAGCGAGCATGGGCTAGGCCTGCTCCTCGGTCGCCTCGGCCGGGGCCTCGGCGGCCTCGGGCGCGGGGGCGGCCTTCTCGGTCTTGGGCTTCAGGACCGGCTTCTTCTTCTCGTCCGCGACGTAGGCGGGCTTCGCCTCGCGGGTGCGGACGGTGGAGACGGCGTCCTTGTCGCCCTTGAAGCGACCCCAGTCGCCCGTGAGCTTGAGGAGGGCCTCGACCTGCTCGGTGGGCTGCGCGCCCACGGACAGCCAGTACTGCGCCCGGTCCGACTGGACCTCGATGAACGAGGGCTCCTCGGTGGGGTGGTACTTGCCGATCTCCTCGATGACGCGACCGTCGCGCTTGGTGCGCGAGTCGGCGACGACGATGCGGTAGTACGGCGCGCGGATCTTGCCCAGGCGCTTCAGACGGATCTTGACAGCCACAATTCTCCTGAATTTTCTTGTGTGGGGTGAACTGACGGCCGTGAGCGTGGGGGCACACTCGGCATTGGTTCGATGGGGTCTCGCGGCGCCTGATTAGAGGGTCGGACGATCGCGGACTCGACAGATCATTATGGCAGACGCCGGGCCCGGACGGGACACCCCCGCGCGGCGCGCCTCGACGCGCGCCACGCGGCGCCGCACCGGCGCCCGTCGTCGGACCCCGTGGCATGATCGGACGACACCCGGCGCATGCGCCGCCAGGACCCGTGGACGGCAGGACCCGCATGCAGATCGACTTCGCCCATCAGCCCCCGTCCCGCGTCGGGATCGAGTGGGAGCTCGCCTGCGTCGACCGGGGATCCGGGGAGCTCGCGGGCGTCGCGCCCGAGATCCTCCGCTCCTTCCCGCACGACGACGCGCACCCGCACGTGACCGGGGAGTTCCTCACCAACACGGTGGAGGTCGTCAGCGCCCCGCACCCCCGGGTCGGCGACGCCGTCGACGACCTCGCCCGCCTCATCGAGCGGGTCGTCGACGTCGCCGACCCGCTCGGCATCGACCTGATGTGCGCCGGCACGCACCCCTTCAGCGTCTGGCCGGACCAGGAGGTCACGCCCGGCAACGAGCGCTACGCGACGCTCCTGGACCGCACGCGCTGGTGGGGACGGCAGATGATGATCTGGGGCGTGCACGTGCACGTCGGCATCGACGACGCGTCCAAGGCCCTCCCCATCCTCAACGCGCTGCTCGTGCACCTCCCCCGGTTCCAGGCGCTCAGCGCGTCGAGCCCGTTCTGGTCCGGGCAGGAGACGGGGTACGCGTCGAACCGCGCCCTCATGTTCCAGCAGCTGCCGACCGCGGGGCTGCCGCCGGAGATCGGCTCGTGGGCCGACTACGAGCGGCTCGTCGCCGACATGACGCACGTGGGCGTCATCGACCACCACAGCGAGCTCCGCTGGGACATCCGCCCGGCACCCAAGTGGGGCACATTGGAGACCCGCGTGTTCGACGGCGTCTCGACGCTCCGGGAGATCGCCTCCCTGGGGGCCCTCGTGCAGTGCCTCGTGCACGACATGTCGGCGTCGCTCGACCGCGGCGAGGAGCTGCCCCGCATGCAGCCGTGGTTCGTGCGCGAGAACAAGTGGCGCGCCGCCCGGTACGGGATGGACGCGATCATCATCCAGGACGCCGCAGGCGCGGAGGCCCTCGTGGGCGACGACACGCGCGCACTCGTCGAGCGCCTCTCCCCCACCGCCGACGCGCTCGGCTGCGAGGCGGAGCTCCGCGGCATCCTCGACATCGTCGACCGCGGCGCGAGCTACCAGCGGCAGCTGCGCGTGGCGGAGGACAACGACGGCGCCCTGGCGCCCGTGGTCACGCACCTCGTGGAGGAGCTGCGCTCAGGTCTCGGTCGGTGACGCGGGGCACACTGTGGAGGTGAGCCCCGCCGTCGACATCGTCATCCTCGTCGTCGCCGTGCTCGCCGCCCTCGCCGGCTGGCGCCGCGGGGCGATCGTCACCGTCGCGGGACTCGTCGGCATCGTCCTCGGCGTCGCGCTGGCGCTCGCGATCACGCCCGCGTTCCTGGCGCTCCTCGACGAGTTCGGGGTCGCGGACGGGATCCAGCGCACCTTCGCCGCGGCGCTCCTCATGCTCGTCACGACGTCCCTCGTCAGCGGGATCCTCGCGCAGGTCGCGAGCGTCCTCACCCGCCTCCTCCGACCGCGCGGCGCCGCCCGGGGGCTCGACCGGGGCGTCGGCGCCGTCGCGGGACTCGCCGCGTGGGCCGTGTCCGTCTGGTTCATCGGGGGCTTCCTCGGCTCCAGCGGCGTGATCCCCGCGGTGCAGCTGGCGTCGTCGTCGCGCATCGTGGCGGCCCTCGACCGGGTCAGCCCGATCTCGAGCGGGACGGCGCTCTCCGCCCTCGACGACGCCCTGCACGACGTCGGCTACCCGCGGGTGTTCGCCAACGGCGAGGAGTCCATCGCCGACACCGCGGCACCCGACGAGGACGTCCCCGAGGCCGTGCGCCAGGCCGCGTCCAGCGTGGTGAAGATCCTGTCCTCCGCGCCCGCGTGCGGCACGTCGTCGTCCGGCAGCGGCTGGGTCGTGCAGGGCGAACGCGTCGTCACCAACGCGCACGTCGTCACCGGGTCGGACGAGGTCCTCGTGCAGCAGGGCGGAACCGGGGAGCTGCTGCCGGCCCGGCTCGTGGCATTCGATCCCGCGCGCGACGTCGCGATCCTCGCCGTGCCGGGCCTCGCCGCGGCGCCGCTCGCGCTCGGCGAGGAGCTCGCGGCCGCGGACGAGGCCGTCGTCGCCGGCTACCCCGGCGGCGGGCCGTACCAGGCGACCGGGGCGCGCATCCGCGAGGTGCTGGAGGCGATCGGCACCGACATCCAGCACGAGCAGCCCGTCACGCGCGAGGTGTACTCCGTGCGCGGCACCGTGCGCCCCGGTGACTCCGGCGGCGCCCTCCTCGACGTGCAGGGCCGCGTCGTCGGACTGCTGTTCGCGACCTCGACCGTCGACGCGCAGACCGGCTACGCGATGACGCTGGACGAGATCGCGCCCGTGCTGCAGCAGGCGGGCGCGAGCTCCCCCGTCGACTCCGGCCGCTGCGCGGTGTGACCGCCGGACGGCGCCGTGCCGTGCACGGCCCGGGTGGCGGGCCGCTCGCGGCGGTGCGCGCTCCGGCCGCCGCGCGTCACGCCTCGAGGACGGACAGGACGTTGCCCGCCGGGTCGCGGAACCAGGCGATGTCGGGCCCGTTCCCGCGCATGATGCCCCGCGCGTCCGTCGGCATCTCCGGGTAGATGGCCGTCGCGACGCCGCGGCCGTTGAGCTCGACCACCGCCTCCTCCACGTCGTCGACGGCGAGGTTGAGCACCGTGAACGTGGCGGGCACGTGCCCGGGCTTCGGGTAGACGAGGACGCGGGCGCCGGAGCCCGGCAGCACCAGGCGGATCATGCCCATCTCGGGCACCTCCTCGACCTCGAGGCCGAGCGTGCCGCGGTAGAACGCGAGCGCCGCGGGGACGTCGTCGACGCTGAATCCGCTGAAGGCGGTGACGGGTGCGAACACTGCGGGCTCCTCACGCTGGACCGCGACGGGCGCCGCGGTGCTGACCCCACGGTGGCACGTGCGCGGCGCCGCGTCGAGGGGGACGACGGAGGGCCCCTGCCGCGTGCGCGGGAGGGGCCCTCCGGGTCAGCCGGGGATCAGCGGCCGAGGAACTTCTGCAGCGACGCCAGCTCCTCCTCGCTGGGCGCGCCGTCGGCGCCGCCCGCCCGCTTCCCCGCGAGGCCGAAGCCGGAGCCCGCGGGGGCGGCGGGCCCGCCGATGCGCTGGCCGGACGCGAGCGCCGCGTTCTCCTGCGCGCGCTTGGCGGGGTTGCCCGACTTCGAGCCCTTCTTCTTCTGCTGCACGGGCTTCCGGCTCGAGTGCGCGCCGGGCATCGGGCCCATGCCGGGGATCTGGGGCATGCCGCCGCGGGCGACGGTCCGCATCATCTTGGAGGCCTGCTCGAAGCGCTGCACGAGGCCGTTGACGTCCGTCACGGTCATGCCCGAACCGCGGGCGATCCGCAGCCGGCGGGAGCCGTTCAGGAGCTTCGGGTTCTGGCGCTCGGCCTTCGTCATCGACTGGATGATCGCCTCGGTGCGGACGATCTCCTTCTCGTCGAAGCTCTCCAGCTGCTCCTTCATGGCGCCCATGCCGGGGAGCATGCCCATCATCTTCTTGATGGACCCCTTCCCCCGCAGCTGCTGCATCTGCTTGAGGAAGTCCTCGAGGGTGAAGCTGTCGCTCGCGAGCTTCGCGGCGACCTCCATGGCCTCCTCCTCGTCGAAGGCCTGCTGGGCCTGCTCGATGAGGGTGAGGATGTCGCCGAGGTCGAGGATGCGGCTCGCCATGCGGTCCGGGTGGAAGGGCTCGAAGTCGTCGAGGCCCTCGCCCGTGGAGGCGAACATGATGGGACGGCCCGTCACGGAGGCGACCGACAGGGCCGCGCCGCCGCGCGCGTCGCCGTCGAGCTTGGAGAGCACGACGCCCGTGAAGTCGACGCCGTCCTGGAAGGCCTTCGCGGTCGCGACCGCGTCCTGGCCGATCATGGCGTCGATGACGAAGAGGACCTCGTCGGGGTCGGTGGCCTTGCGGATGTCCGCGGCCTGCCTCATCAGCTCCTGGTCGACGCCGAGGCGGCCGGCCGTGTCGATGATGACGACGCTGTACTGCTTGTCGGCCGCGTGCTTCATGGCGTCCTTGGCGACGCGCACGGGGTTGCCGCGGCCGTTGCCGGGCTCCGGGGCGAAGACGGGGACCCCCGCCTGCTCGCCGACGACCTGCAGCTGCTGGACGGCGTTGGGGCGCTGGAGGTCGGCCGCGACGAGCATCGGCGTGTGGCCGTCCTTCGCGAGCCACTTGCCGAGCTTGCCCGCCAGGGTGGTCTTGCCCGCGCCCTGGAGGCCGGCGAGCATGATGACCGTCGGCGGGCGCTTGGCGAACTGGATGCGCCGCTGCTGGCCGCCGAGGATGCCGACGAGCTCCTCGTTGACGATCTGCACGACCTGCTGGGCGGGGTTCAGCGCCTGGCTGACCTCGCCGCCGAGGGCGCGCTCGCGGACGGACGCGGTGAACGCCTTGACGACGTCGAGCGCGACGTCGGCCTCGAGCAGCGCGCGGCGGATCTCGCGGACGGTGCCGTCCACGTCCGCGGCGCTGAGCTTGCCCTTGCCGCGCAGGTTCTTGAAGGTCTCGGCGAGGCGGTCCGAGAGTGTTCCGAAGGTAGCCATGGTGGTCCCAGCTTAACCGGCGCCGGGCGCGCGCCGGTCCCCTCGGGTCAGCCGACCAGGTTCTGCGCGAACACGTGGGGCGTGAATCCGGTGAGGTCGCCGATGCCCTCGCCCTGGCCGATGAGCTTGATGGGGATGCCCGTGCGCTCCTGCACGTTGAGGATGAAGCCGCCCTTGGCGGATCCGTCGAGCTTCGTGATCACGAGTCCCGTCACGCCGCCGTGCTCGATGAACGCCTGCGCCTGCGCGAGCCCGTTCTGACCCGTCGTGGCGTCGAGGACGAGCAGCACCTCCGCGATCGGCGACTGCTTCTCCACCACCCGGCGGATCTTCGACAGCTCGTCCATGAGCCCGCCCTTGGTGTGCAGGCGGCCGGCGGTGTCGATGATGACCATCTCGGTGCCGGTGCGCATCGCGTGCTCGACCGTCTGGAAGGCGACGCTCGCCGGGTCCTGCCCGGGCTGCTGCGGGCGCACGATGTCGGCGCCGGCGCGCTCGGCCCAGGTGGCCAGCTGGTCCACGGCGGCCGCGCGGAAGGTGTCGGCCGCGCCCACGACCACGGTGCGGCCGTAGTTGCGGAGGAACTTCGCGAACTTGCCGATGGTCGTGGTCTTGCCGACGCCGTTGACGCCGACCACCAGGATCACGGCGGGGCGCGCGCTGAGCTTCAGCGTCGGGTCGTGCTTCGCCAGGCGCTCCTCGATGGACTCGCGGAGCATGCGCTGGAGGTCGCGCGGGTCCGTGGTGCGGTAGCGGTCGACCTTCTCGTGGAGGTCCTCGATGGTCGCCTCGGTGATGTCGGGCCCGAAGTCCGCCGTGATGAGCGCCGTCTCCAGGTCGTCCCACGTGGTCTCGTCGATGGTGGGCTTCGCGAACATGCCGCGGAGCGCGCCGGAGAGGGACCAGGGGGTGCGGGCTGCCATGTGCCCAGCGTAGCCGCGCGTCAGGACGCGGCCGGCTCCGGGCGGGCGGCCTCCGCTCCCCCGGGTGCGGCGGGCTCCCCGCTCCCGGAGGGGGCCACGGCGGGCGCGTCCCGGCTGACCCGCTGGCCCACGACCGCGCTCACGCCGTCCTGCCGCATGGAGACGCCGTAGAGCGCGTCCGCGATCTCCATCGTGCGCTTCTGGTGGGTGATGACGATGAGCTGCGACGTGTCGCGGAGCTGCTCGAGGATCGTGAGGAGACGGCCGAGGTTCGCGTCGTCGAGCGCCGCCTCCACCTCGTCCATTATGTAGAACGGGCTGGGCCGCGCGGTGAAGATCGCGATGAGCAGGGCCACGGCCGCGAGCGAGCGCTCCCCGCCGGAGAGCAGCGACAGGCGCTCGATGCGCTTGCCCGCGGGGCGGACGCTCACCTCGATGCCCGTCGTCAGGAGCTGGTCGGGGTCCGTGAGGTGGATGCTGCCCGTGCCGCCCGGGAAGAGGATCGGGAAGACGCGGTCGAACGCCTGGCGCGTGTCCTCGAAGGCGTCGGCGAACACGCCCTGCATGGTGCGGTCGATGTCGTCGATGATCGTGAGGAGGTCCGTCCGCGTCGCCTGGAGGTCGGCGAGCTGCTCGGTGAGGAAGAGGTGGCGCTGCTCCAGCGCGGCGAACTCCTCCAGCGCCAGCGGATTGACGCGACCGAGCTGCGCGAGCCGGCGCTCGGCCTCCGCGAGGCGCGCGCGCTGCTCGTCCCGGTCGAAGGGGCGGGTGGGACCGGGCGGGTCGTCGTGGTCGGCGGGGACGTCGGCGGCGTCGTCCGCGGCGTCGGCGTGTGCCTCGGCGACCGCGGCGTCGGCTCCCGAGGCCGCATCGGCGTCCGCATCCTCGGCGCGCGCCCGCCGGCGCGGCGGGAGGGGCGCCTCCTCGGGCACCGGCACGTCCGGCCCGTACTCGGCGACCAGCACCTCCTCCCCGAGGCCCAGCTCGCTCGCGGCGCGCTCGAGCAGCTGGGACACCTGCAGGCGCTTCTCGTAGATCTGCAGCTCCAGGCCGTGCACGTCCTCGGTGATCCCGTGGAGGCGCGCCCGCAGGTCCGCCTCCTCGCGGCGGAGCGCCGTGAGCTCGGCGTTCCGGCCGGAGCGGGCCTCCTCGGCGCGCGCGAGGACGAGCCGCGCCTCCGTCGTGCTGCGGTCGGCGGCGCGCACGACGGCGGGCAGGGCCTCGGCCACGGAGGCGGCCCTGGTGATCTGCCGCCGT
>NZ_JAVCVL010000360.1:0-1411 GCF_032917815.1 Clavibacter sp. MX14-G9D
GTACGGCGGGGGGGGGCGATCACGCGGCGCGCCCGCGGGTCGGGGGAGTGCCGGCCGGCGACGGGACGCGGGAGGAGCCGGAGCGCGGCGCCGGGGTCACCGCGACCGCCCGTGGCCGTCCTGCGTGTGCACCTTGAGGTACACGAACGTCTCGGTGCTCACGACGCCCTCCAGGCCCCGGATGCGCGCGTTGAGGAGCTCCACGAGCTCCTCGTCGTCCTCGCAGACCACCTCGGCCAGGAGGTCGAAGGTGCCGGCGGTCATGACGACGTAGTCGACCGCGGGGATGGCGGCGAGGGCGTCCGCCACGATGCGCACGTCGCCGCTCACGGTGACGCCGATCATGGCCTGGCGGGTGAGGCCGAGCTGCTGCGGGTCGGTGAGGGCGACGATGCGGATGACGCCGGCGTCCGTCAGCTTCTGCACGCGCTGGCGGACGGCGGCCTCGCTCAACCCGACCGCCTTGCCGATCTCCGCGTACGAGCGCCGGCCGTCCTCGCGGAGCTGGTCGACGATGGAGCGGGAGATGGCGTCCACGGGGAGCCCCCGGGCGGAGGGGCGCTGCGGGGTGCTCATCGTCCGAGCATGGCAGTCCGGAGGGGGCCGGGCAACCGGATCCGCGGCCGCCCGCGCCCCGAGCGGTGCAGATGCCCCTCCGAGCGGTCCCGGAGGCGGCGTGATCCGGTGGCCGCGCACCCCTCGGCCGGGGCACGCGCGCGCGGTAGCATCGTGATCAGCGCGTCCGGCCGCCCGAGGCCCGTCGCCGACCGCCCGACCGGGCGCCGATCCTCGATGGAGCCGATGACGTGAGCGAGGGCTCCCACCGATCCGCTCCCGCCCGCGCGGGCTCCCCGGGCCTCGCGGTCATCACCCCGCGCGCCGTCGTCGTGCTGCCCGCGGGAGCTCCCGCGCGGGTCGTGGAGGACGTCTGGCGGATCCTCGCGAGCCCGTCCGTGCAGGCGGAGTCGATCGTCGCGGCGCTGCCGCTCCGCGGCCCGGACGAGGTGCCCTCCTTCGCCGTGCTCGTGCACGAGGGCGGCGATGCCGCCGGGGTGCGCCTCCAAGCGGTCCTCCGCGGCGACGCGGTCGTCGACGTGGAGGCCGGCGACGCCGACGGCCTCCCGGCGGAGCCGCGCCGCGTCGACGCGCGCCAGGCGCAGCCGTTCTACCTGGCCACCCTCGACCGCGTCCGCGCCTACCGCGCCGGCGCCCGACCGCGAGGCTCGCCGGGACGAGGTCCCCGACGCTGCCACGACGCATCCGCTCGCCGCGGACGCGCACGACGGCCCGGACGCCGCCGACCGCGCCACCCCGGAGGACCGGACGTCCGCACCCGCCGACGCGGAGGACCGGTCGACGGCTCCCGAGGACGCCGGGCACCGGTCTCCCGACGCCGACGCCGACGCCGACG
>NZ_JAVCVL010000361.1:0-1410 GCF_032917815.1 Clavibacter sp. MX14-G9D
CCGCCCCCGCCGCCGCCCGGGCCACCGAGGCGGAGCGCGCCGGCTGGCTCCGCGCGATCGCCGACGACCTCGACGCCGCGCGCGACGCGCTCGTGCCGCTCGCCGCCCGCGAGACCGGCCTCGCCGTGCCGCGCCTCACGGGCGAGGTCGCCCGCACCACCGGCCAGCTGCGGCTGTTCGCCGACGCGATCGAGGAGGGCAGCCACCTGGAGGTGGTCGTCGACCACGCCGACCCGGCGAGCGCTCCCCCGCGTCCGGACCTCCGGCGCATGCTGATCCCGCTCGGCCCCGTCGCCGTGTACGCGGCCTCGAACTTCCCGTTCGCGTTCTCCGTCGCCGGCGGCGACACGGCGTCGGCGCTCGCCGTCGGCTGCCCCGTCGTCGTGAAGGCGCACCCCGGGCACGCGGAGACCTCCCGGGCCACCGCCGCGATCGTCGCCGGCGCGCTCCGGCGGGCCGGGGCTCCCGACGGCGCGTTCGCGCTCGTCGAGGGCTTCGACGCCGGGCTCGCGCTCGTCGACGCGGCGCCCGTGCGCGCGGCCGCCTTCACGGGCTCGCTCGGCGGCGGACGCGCGCTCGCCGACCGCGCCGCCGCGCGCGAGGAGCCGATCCCGTTCTTCGGCGAGCTCGGCAGCCTCAACCCGGTCGTCGTCACCCCCCGGGCCGATGCCGCCCGCGGGGCCGAGCTCGCCGCGGGCCTCGCCGCGTCGTTCACGCTCGGAGCGGGCCAGTTCTGCACCAAGCCCGGGCTCGTGCTCGTCCCCGCGAGCTCGGCGCTCGAACGGGCGCTGCCCGGGCAGGTGCCGGGCGGCACGGCGGACATGCTCACCGGATCCATCGCGGAGGGCTTCGTCACGGGCGCCCGACGGCTCGCGGGGATCCCGGGGGTCGAGCAGCTGATCGCGCCGACGGTCGCGGGCGCCGCCGCGCTGCTCGCGGTCGACGCGTCCGACTTCGCCACGTCGGCCGAGGAGCTCACCGCGGAGGTGTTCGGCCCCGCGACCCTGCTGGTGCGGTACCGGAGCGCCGAGGAGCGCGACCTCGCGGTCGCCGCGCTCCCGGGATCGCTCACGGCGACCCTGCACGCCGAGCCGGACGACGAGGTCGACGGGCTCGTCGACCTCCTCGCCGCACGGGCGGGTCGCCTGCTCTTCGCGGGCTGGCCCACGGGCGTCGCCGTCGCCTGGGCCCAGCACCACGGCGGGCCGTGGCCCGCGACGACGTCCCAGCACACGTCGGTGGGTGTGACGGCGATGCGGCGGTTCCAGCGGCCCATCGCCTACCAGGACGCGCCGGAGGCGATCCTGCCGGCCCCGCTGCGGGACGGCTGGTCGGGCCCCCGCCGCGTGGACGGCCGGCTGCGCGCCTGAGCGGGACGGGGCCGTGCCGCCGCGCGGCCCTGCCACGCGG
>NZ_JAVCVL010000362.1:0-1399 GCF_032917815.1 Clavibacter sp. MX14-G9D
CCGCGGTCGCGGCGCTCGTCGGCGCGGCCCTGCTCCTCGGCGCGGACCTCGTCGCGCAGCACGCGCTCCCCGTGACGGTCCCCGTGGGCGTCGTCACGGTCGTGATCGGCGGCTGCTACCTCGTGGCGCTGCTCGTCGGGGAGATCCGCCGCCGCCGCTGACCCGTGCCGCGGACGCCGCGCCGGGCCGCCCCCGCGCGCGGGCGGCCCGGGTCCCGTCCGCCTAGGCGCCCGTCTGCCAGGGCACGATCACGTCGATGATCCACGTCACGCCGAAGCGGTCCGTGAGCTTGCCGTAGAGCGGCGAGAACATCGACGGGCCGAACGGCACGTGGACGGTCGCGCCCTCGGAGGCCGCGAGCGCCCCGCCGAGGCGCTGGACGAGCTCCGCGTCCTCGCTGCGGAGCGACAGGTAGAACGCGTTCTCGCCCGCGGCGTACGGGAGCGAGTCCTGGATGTCGTACGCCATCACGTGGAAGCCGTCGGGCGAGCGGACCTCGCCCCAGACGATCTGCTCCGCCTGGCCGGGAGCCTGGCCGGAGTCGGTGTCGCCGTAGGGCACGGCGACCATGTCCCCGCCGAAGACGGAGTGGTAGAAGGCCAGGGCCTCCGCCGCCTGGCCGCGGAGGTTGACGTGCAGGGTGGTGGTGATGCTCATGGGGTGCTCCTCGTGTCGGGCGCTCGGGTGAGCGCCGCTCGTGCGTCGTCGGGATGTCGACGCAGGACGAGTCCATCGCGCATACAGGTCACCTTGCGTCCGCTACGCGCGGCAGGATGGGTCCGTGCCCACCGGATCCTCCGCCCTCACCTCGCGACGCCTGCTCGCGCTGCTCTCGCTGCTCCAGTCGCCGCGCGAGTGGCCGGGGCCCGTGCTCGCCGCGCGCCTGGAGACGACGCCGCGCACGATCCGCCGCGACGTCGAGCGGCTGCGCGAGCTGGGGTACGCCATCGACACCACGCGCGGGCCGCAGGGCGGGTACCGCCTGGGCGCCGGATCCGAGCTGCCGCCGCTGCTGCTCGACGACGAGCAGGCGATGGCCGTCGCGATCACGCTGCGCACGGCCGAGCTCACCGGCACCGCGCTCGAGGAGGCCGCGCTCCGCGCCCTCCGCACGGTGACGCGCCTCATGCCGGATCACCTCGCGGCGCGCGTGGGCCGCCTCGAGGTCGAGGCCGCGGCGGACAGCGCGCGGGGCGACGCGGTGCGCGTCGACCCGGAGGCGCTGCTGCGCATCGGCGACGCGATCCAGCGGCGGGAGGAGATCCGCTTCGACCGGCGGGGCCCGGCCCGGGGCCCCGGGGGGGGGGCGGGGGCGCGGGCGGCCCCCCCCCCCCCCCCCCCCCCCCCGCCGCGCGGGGGGGGGGGGGGGGGGGGGGGGGGGGGGGGGGGGGGGGGGGGG
>NZ_JAVCVL010000363.1:0-1394 GCF_032917815.1 Clavibacter sp. MX14-G9D
GGTCGTGGACGCCGGGGACCTGGCGGGCCGCGATGCCGGCGACCTTCTCGACGACGCCGTCGGCGATCGTGTTCCTGCCGCCGGTGGTGCCGGTGCCGGTGAGGCCGGAGGAGGTGGGGGTGATGCTCGACATGGTGTCTCTCTCTCGTGGTGGGTGGATCGTGGTGGTGCTGCTGCGTGGGGCGGTTCGGAGGGTTCCTCGCGATCCCGCCTCGTCATTCAGACGCATGGACCGGGCGGTTCGGCACGCGGTTCAGGCGACTCCCAGGGACGCCGCTCCGCGCTTCGCCTCACGGACACGGATCGGGCCATGAGCGGATAGCGCGTGACGCTCGTCAGCCGCGCAGCGTCGCGCTCGGCAGCTCGCCGAACCGCTCCGCGTAGGAGGCCGCGAACCGGCCGAGGTGGCCGAAGCCCCACTGCTCGGCGACGGCCCGCACGGTGGTCGTGGTGGGGGAGGCGTCACGGAGCTCGGCGCGCACGCGGTCGAGCCGGATCCCGCGGAGCAGGGCGCTCGGGGTCGTGTCCTCGTAGCGGCGCACGGCGAGCTGCAGCACGCGCGTGCTGATCCCCGCGGCGCGCGCCGCGTCCGCCGGGGTGATGGGCCGGTCGGCGTGGTGGTGCAGGTACTCGATCGCGGTGCGCACGGCGCTCATGCGCGGCGCGCGCATCTCCGCGCTGAACGGGACGTCGTGCCACGGGAACAGCTGCAGGGTGGCGCGGGCGACCCGGAGGGCGGCCTGCATCCGCAGCAGCGGGCTCGAGGCGGCGTCCTGCAGCACCGGGCTGGCCTCACCGACGGCGTGGCGCCAGGAGGCCGCCTGCTCGGGGCTCGGCGCGCGCGCGTGGTCGAACACCAGCGGGCGGGATCGGCCCTCGTGCAGCTCCGCGGCGGTCTCCTCGAGGAAGGCCGCGTCGACGTGCACGAGGTTCTGCACCCCGGGCTCGCAGCGGAAGGTGAACGAGCGGCCGGAGGGGAGGAGGAACGGACGCGACCCGCTCGACCGCACCTCGTGCGAGCCGATGTCGACGGCGCCGGACCCTTCGCGCCACCAGGCGACGACGTAGTCCGGGAGCGCCGGGAGCCGGCCCCAGTGCTCCGCGGGGAACGCGGAGGAGCGGAGCGTCACGTTCTCGTCGCCGACGAACGAGTACCGGTAGGCGAAGTCGCCCGCGCCCTTCGCGGCGCGGAACTCGGTGCCCGGGTACAGGGCGGCGTAGCGCGCGACGGCCTCGTCGATGTCGGTGCCGGACATGTGCCCGCGGCGGAGCGCGGGCGCGGCCGAGGCGGCGGCCCAGCCCTCGGCATCCGCCGGGCGGCCGTCGGGACCCGGGCCGTCCGCTCCGCCGGCGTCCGCGGGGGGCGTGATGGAGTCGACCGTGGCGTCGCCGAC
>NZ_JAVCVL010000364.1:0-1392 GCF_032917815.1 Clavibacter sp. MX14-G9D
AAGCCCGCGGTGGCGAGGCCGAAGACCGACTTGGTGAGGTTGCGCATGATGGATCCTTTGCTGTCAGGGCGACCGACGTGGTCGCCGTTTGGAGTCGCAAGGTCCTTCGGCGCCCCTCCGGAGAAGGTTGGGTCCCGTGATGTTTCCGTGACCTGTGGGGATCCTCCGCGGGTCAGCGCTGCTCGCCCGGGCGCTGGTTCCCGAGGACCTGGAGGGTGACGGACCCCGACAGCCCCTGCGCGGTCGGGGGCGCGGACTCGGGCAGGCGCAGGGTGAGGCGGAGGTGGTCGCGGACGCCGGGGGCGCGCGCGGGCGACTGGGTCAGGATCACGCGTCCCTGCGCGGGACGGTCGGCCACCACGGCCGTGACCGTGCCCGAGCAGACGGCCGTGCCCGGGGCGCCGGTCCACGGGACGGAGCACCGGTCGAGCGCGAGCTGCAGGCCGTCGGAGGTGCTGCCGGGCGCCGATCCGCCGAGCTCCAGGGCGAGCTCCGAGGCGGCCACCGACCCGGTGTTCGTGAGGTCCACGATGCGCACCGCCTGGCCGCCCGGGCGGAGGCCCGTGACGGGCACCGTCGTCTGGTCGGTGCCGGCGGCGCCCCAGTCGAGCGTGACGGCGCCCGCGGAGATCCGGGTCACGGCGTCGTCGCGGTCGACGAGGACGGCGTAGGCGGCGCCGCCGCCGAGGAGCGCGGCGAGCAGGGCGGCTCCCGTCGCGAGGCCCACGCGACGGCGCGCGGTACCGCCGGAGCCCGCGACGACGTGGCGGCCGCTCACGACCGGCCCTCTGCGGCGCGCGGCGGGCGGCGCCAGACGGCCACGAGCGCCCACGCGGTGACCAGGGCGCCGGCGGCGCCGAAGGCGAGGCTGCGCGTGCCCGGATCGCTGAGCCACACCCCGGGCCAGCCGAGGTACGGGACGACCGCGGTGCGGCGCTGGATCTCGTCGTCGCTGACCGTGACGATCCAGGGGTCCGGGGACGGGTTGTTGTCGCCCTGCGTCTCCATGACCAGCAGGTCCGGGCTCCAGCCGTCGATGCGGTCGGCGTACTCGGGCCCGTACACGGTGACGACGCGGTGGATGACGCGGATGGCGGGGCCTACGGGCGCCGTGAACACGATCACGTCGCCCACCGCCGTGTCCTCGCGGTCCACGGGCTGGGTGACCGCGAGCGATCCCACGGGCATGCCCGGCGCCATCGAGTTCGAGAGCACGGGCACGAACCGCGCCGTGCCGGTGAGCGTCAGCAGCAGGACGACGACGACGACGAGGGCGAGGACGACGCTGACGACGCCGCCGAGGGCGGCGAGCGCGCGGGCGAGGGGACCGCGGCGCCGGCGCGGGGCCGCGGCGGGCGTCCCGGGATCCGGGACCGCGGCCGGGGCGGCGGC
>NZ_JAVCVL010000365.1:0-1383 GCF_032917815.1 Clavibacter sp. MX14-G9D
TGCTCCAGCTGCATGGCGAGGGCGCGGAGCCGCGCGTCCATCTCGGCGTGCGCGGCGGCGGCCTCGGCGATGCGCGCCCGCTCCTCGTCGACGTCCGCGGGCACCCGCGTGGCCTCCTCGAGCGGCAGCGCGTCGGCCTCCGCCTCGGCGAGCCGACGGGCCCGGCGGCGCGAGGCGAGGATGCCGAAGGCGCCCACCCCGATCTGGAACGCGCCGAGCCAGCCCGACGCGTCGTTCACGGGCGCGAGCATGTGCCACGCGCCGAGCGCGATCCAGCCGATGTTGACCCACATGGGCCATGCGAACCCGGACGCGCCGCGCGCACCCGAGCCCTCTCGCGGCTGATCCCCGCCGCGTCCCTCGTCGCTCATGCCGTTCCTCCGTGCCGACCCGCCTGTGGATGCGAGTGTGTCACGGCAGGTGGGGAGTGGCCTGGAGCCAGACGAACGTCCGCGGGCTCAGCACGATGCCCTTCGTCAGGCGGAGCCGCTCGTCGCGCACCAGGTCGACGGCCTCCTCGGCGAAGCCGCCGAGCGTCTCGGCGGAGACCGTCGCGGCCTCGTCGCCCAGGTTGGCGAGCACGAGGACGGTGCCGTCCTCGTGCGGGCGCTGGTAGCCGAGGACGTGCGGGTCGTTCGCGTCGAAGCCGACGACCCGCGTGCCGCCGAGCGCGGGGGTCGCCCGCCGGACGGCGACCAGGCGCCGGATCCCGGCGTGGATGACGCCCGTGCTGGTGGTGCGGTCGTCGCGCTGGTCGTAGCGCTCGAACGGGTAGAGCGGGCGGTTGACCCACCTGCTGTCGTCGGCGTGCGCGGGCACGTCGTCGTAGCCGTAGTCGTTCAGCTGCCCGACCTCGTCGCCGAGCACGAGGAGCGGCAGCCCGCCGGTGCTGAGGGCGATGGAGTGGGCGAGGAGGATGCGCTCCACGGCGCCCGGGTCGTCCTGCTCCAGGCCCGCGAGGGACGCCGTGGTGCCGGCGACCGCGCCGCCGGGGTGCCCGACGCCGCGTGCATGGCTGCCGGGGAAGCGGCCCACGTGGTACTCGGCGAGGAAGCGGCGGTGCTCCTCGGGGTCGATGCCGAGGGCGCGCGCGTCCTCGTCGTCGAAGGACCAGCGGAGGGCGTCGTGGCTGCGGACGCGCGTGATCCACGCGGATCCGGCGGGGGCGTCGGCCCGGCGCCCGAGGGCGCGGGAGAGCAGGGACGCGGAGCGGGTGGCGAGCGCCTCCCACACGAGCGCGGTCAGGGCCGGGTCGTCGGCGAGGCGCACGGCGTCCCCGTCGAGGAGCTGGGCGCCCGCGCGCGGGTCGGCGTCCGCGGCGACGGCCAGCGCGAGGGCGGGGGCCGTGCGGCGGGCGAGGCGGGCGGCCCGGGGGGCCCCCCC
>NZ_JAVCVL010000366.1:0-1373 GCF_032917815.1 Clavibacter sp. MX14-G9D
CGCGACGAGGCCGCCCACGAGCGCGAGCGTCGTGGCGGCGCGACGGGCGCGCGGGCGGGGAGCGGCGGCCGCTCCGGCGGCGTGGGGGGTGCGAGGTGGTCGGATGCTCATGGTCGTACCTCCGGTCGGGTGCGGGGAAGGCGCCCCGGCGGTGCGGTGCGGCGGTGCCGTGCGGCCACCGTGCAGACGACCCTCCGGTCGGGACGCAGGGATCGCCAGACCGTAGCCGCGGGCGGGCGCCCGACGTCGGATCCGTCCCCAGGCCCGACCGTCAGACCAGCACGGACCGGTCCACCACGTCGTCCGCGCGACGGGCGTCGACGCGCGCGCGGTCGGGCACGAGCCCGCGCCACGCGTCCTCGAGGATGTCCAGCGCCCGGTCCGTCGCCGCCGGCGGCGCCGTGATCGGGATCCGGAGGAAGCGCTCGAACGCGCCGTCGTGCCCGAACCGGCTGCCCCCGGTGATGGCCAGCCCCCGGGACCGGGCGGCGAGCGCCAGCTCGGTGCTCACGGGCGCGCCGATGCCCACCCAGACCGCGAGCCCGCCGTCCACGCGCGGCACCTCCCAGCCCGGGAAGCGGCGGGCGAGCTCGGCCTCCACGTGGTCCCGCGTCTCGCGGAGGCGCGCGCGGCGCTCGGCGAGGATCCCGTCCATCCCGCCGAGCACCTCCGCGACCACCAGCTGCTCGAGCACCGGCGTCCCGAGGTCGCGGGCGGAGCGGGCCCGGGCGAGCTCGCGGAGGAGGGGACGGCCGGCGCGGATCCAGCCCACCCGGAGGCCTCCCCACACCGTCTTCCCGACCGAGCCGACGAGCACGACCGTGCCGGGCGACCCGTGCACGGCGAGCGGCGGATGCGCCCCGGCCCGGTCGATGTCGAGCTCCGCCGTCGTCTCGTCGGCCACGACGGTCACGCCGTGCGCCTCGGCGAGCGCGACGATCCGGGCGCGCTGGTCCTCCGGCATCGTCCGCCCGGTCGGGTTGTGGAAGTCCGGCATGAGGTACGCGAGCGCGGGTCGGGTGCGCCGGACGGTCTGGTCGAGCACGTCCTCGTCCCAGCCGTCCGCGCCGACGCCGACCCCGACGAGGCGCGCGCCGGCGTCGCGCAGCGCCTGGATCGCATGGGGGTAGCTCGGCTGCTCCACAAGTGCGCGGTCGCCGCGGTGCACGAGGACGGACGCCAGCAGCCCGATGGCGTGCTGCGCGCCCACCGTGACCATGACGTCCTCGGCCTCGGTCGGCAGGCCGCGGACGCGGTAGCGGGCGGCGATCGCCTCGCGGAGCTCCGGCAGGCCCTCGACGTCGTAGCCGTGCCCGTCGAGGTGCGCCGGCAGCCGGGCGGCGGCGCGCATCGCGGCGGCGGCGAGGGCGGGC
>NZ_JAVCVL010000367.1:0-1361 GCF_032917815.1 Clavibacter sp. MX14-G9D
GGCCGCCGCCCGGCGACGACGGTGCCGACGCCGGACCTTGGCGCCGACGACCGCGAGGAACGGCGATGCGGCGAGGCCGAGCGCGAGCAGCGACCACCCGGCCACGCGGACGGCGGCGAGGACCGCCTGGAGCGCCGGATCGACCTCGGGCCGGTCGTCGCGGCCCGCGTCCGGGGGCGTGCGGTCCTCGGGCTCGACCTGCTCCTCCACGGGCGGGGGCAGCACGGTCTGGGGGCGGGCGACCTCGGTGGGCTCGTCGGGCAGGGCGTCGGGGACGTCGCGGACGGGCGGGTTCGGATCCACCGCGACCCAGCCGGAGGACGCCGTGTCGACCTCGATCCACGCCGTGACGTCGGAGCCCGTGACGGCGACCGGCCCGCCGTCCGCGGCGCGCACGGCGTCCTCGCCCGGGGCGAAGCCCATCACGACGCGCACGGGGAAGCCGAGCTCGTCGGCCATGAGGGCGGCCGCGACCGCGTACTGCTCGGCGTCGCCGAGCATTGGGCGGGTGGTGAGGAGGTCGGCGATCCGCTCGGCGGAGTGGCCGGACCTGCTGAACGGCGCGTCGCCCACGCCGTGGCTGACGTAGCCGTCGGCGCGCAGGGCGGAGACCGCGGCGACGAGCTGCGCGCCCGGCGAGGCCGACGCGCCGGCGCCCGCATCGGCTCCGCCCGAGGTCGCCCCGTCGGGCGCGGCGGTCGACGCCTGCACCTGCGACTGGATCTCGTCGGGCACGCCCGTGGGCCGTGGGGCCACCGCGTCGCCCGGGCGCTCGTCGGCCAGCGCCGCGAGCGGGGGCGTGGAGGCCACGACGGCCTCGATCTCGTAGGCGTCGCCCTCCGTGAGTCCGCCGATCACCGCGCCCGTCGCCGTCGCGTCGTCGTAGTAGAACGAGTCGGCGAGGCGTCCGCCGTCGTCGCCGGCGAACCCGATGCGCTCGAGGCGCCCGGCGCCCGGCAGCCAGACGCCGCGGTAGGAGCCGATGACGACGTCCAGCGTGACGTCGTCGCCCGCGACGCCGGTCTGGTCGAGCCGGTACGGCACGCGCGCGAACGTCCCCGAGGCCTGCCCGGTGCGGGACGCGTCGACGCTGCCGCGGGCGCCGCCCACGCCGTAGACGACGCCGTCGTACGTGTCGAGCGCCGCGAGGCGCACGCGACCGCCGGCGGGCAGGCCGGAGACGCGGAACAGGGTGTCGTCGACGGCCGGGGCCTTCCAGTACGTGCGGAAGGACGAGAGGGGGCTGACCTGCTCCCGCGGGTCGAAGGGCTGCTCGACGGTGGAGCGGAGCGCGGTGCGGGCGACCTCGGGCGGGGCGGCGGCGGTGGCCGCGACGCCCGCCGCGAGCGCGACCGCGAGCA
>NZ_JAVCVL010000368.1:0-1355 GCF_032917815.1 Clavibacter sp. MX14-G9D
GGGCGGATCCTCATGCGGTGGTGCGCTCGGGGTCGGCGACGGCGGCGCGCATCACGCCCGACGGGTCCACGAGCACGCGCGCGAAGGCCAGCTCGGCGGCGCCGATCATGAGCCGGTCGGGGCCGAGGGCCGCGCGGCGGATGCGGAGGGCCTCGCGGGCCCCGGGGAGCGCCTGGGCGGTGGCGCGGGCGAGGATCCGGTCGGGATCCGCCGCGTGCAGCGACCCGAGGAACCCGCCGAGCACCACGAGCGACGGGTTGAAGATGTTGACCACGTTGCGGAGCGCCACGGCGAGGTTGTCGATCTGCCGCTCGACCTCCGCGGTGACCGCCGGGTCGCCGGCCGCGAGCGCCGCCGCGAGCACGTCGCCCAGCTCGTCGGCGCGCGAGCGCGGGAGCCCGGTGACCTCGAGCAGGGCGTCCTGGCCGACCGTCGTCTCCAGGCAGCCGACCGCGCCGCAGTGGCACAGCTCGCCCGCCGAGTCGACGAGCGTGTGGCCGAGCTCGCCGCCGTAGCCCTCCGCCCCGCCGAACGGACGGCGGCCGATGAGCACTCCCCCGCCGACGCCGCTCGCGCCGCCGTTGAGGTAGACGAGGTCGTCGACGTCGCGGCCGGATCCGAACCGCCCCTCCGCCACGGCCGCGAGGCTCGCGTCGTTGGCGGCGAGGGCCGGCAGCCCGGTCGCCTCCTCGAGGAGCGCCGCGAACGGCTCGTCGACCCAGCCGAGGTGGGGCGCGAGGCGCACGAGGCCGCCGTCGAACCGCACGAGCCCCGGGACGGCGACGCCGACGCCGAGGACGCGCGCGCCGGGACGGGTCGCGCGGAGGTCGCTCCGCAGCTCGGCGATGATGTCGGCCGCGAGGCGGGCGGCCTCGGCGGCCGTGGGGATCCCGTCGGTGTCGCGGCGGAGGCGCCGCTGCACCGTGCCGTCGAGCCCGACGAGGCCCACGGTGACGGCGTCGATCTCGGGGTTCACGGCGAAGACGACCACGCCCGGCTCGGCCGAGACGATGGGGCTCGGGCGGCCGACGCGGTTGGTGCCGGGCGGCTCGGACTCGACGACGAGGCCGAGGTCCTGCAGCTCGCCGACGAGCGCCGCGATGGTGGAGCGGTTGAGGCCCGTCTCGCGGGTCAGCTCGGAACGGGAGGCCGGCCCGGTCTCGTGGACGATCTGGAGCACGGTCGCGAGGTTGGACCGTCGGACGTGGTCCGGGGTGGTGCCGCGCGAACGGGCGTCGCCGCCGGGCGGGAGCTCGCGGGAGCGCGGGTCGGGGGCGAGCGGGACGGCCCGGGCGGGGTCCGGGACCGGTGCGCCCGTCGCGGACGCGCCCTCGGCGTCGTCCGGCTCGAGCCCG
>NZ_JAVCVL010000369.1:0-1336 GCF_032917815.1 Clavibacter sp. MX14-G9D
GCCGCAGCAGCAGGCCCAGCGCGAGGGCGCCCGCTCCGGCCAGCGCGACGGCGACCACGTCGACGGCGGAGCCCGTGCGCGGCAGGATCCCGCCGACCGCGGGCGGCACGGCAGCGGTCACGGGATCCGACCCCGCCGCCGTGAGGCCGACCGCGAGCGATCCGGTGCGGCCCATCACGCGGGAGTCGCCCGACAGCGCGGGGTCGACGGACGCCGTGAGGAGGAGGTGCTCGCCCGCGGCGGCGGTGATGTCGGGGAGGCCCGTCCGCGGACCCTCGCCCCGGAACGCGCTCATCGGGGTCGCGGCGAGCACGGGCGCGGATCCCCCGGCGCACGCGGGCGCGGCGTGCGGACCATCGGCGGCGGGCGCGGGGATCCAGGCGTCGTCGCAGCGGTCGAGCCGCAGGAGCACGCCCGCGTCGACCTCGGCCAGCTCGCCGCCCGAGCGGATCTCCACGGCGAGGCGCGCGACGTCCGCGTCGCGCAGCCGTGCGGAGATCAGCCAGTGCCCGGGGGCGCCGGGCGAGACGTCCAGCATGGCGGTGCTCCAATCGGAGGAGAGGGAGAGGTACCCGGGCGTGCCGTTCTCCGGCACGTCGAGGAGGACGGCGGAGGCCCGCGTGCCGATGAGGCTCAGGCCGCCCACGAGCGCGAGCGCGGCGACGGCGGTGAGCGCGGAGCGGAGCGGGGACCGGCGCGGGATCGGCGCGGCGGCCGACCCCGCCTCAGCGCGCATGGCGGGCCGGGCGGCGGGGCGGTCCGCCCGCCGAGCGGCGGCCGGTCGCCCGGTCGCCGCGCGGGCTCCCGCGGCGCTCCCCCGTCGGCCACGACGTGCCCACGAGCAGCAGCACCAGCGCGCCCGCGAGCCCCGCGATCACGAGCGGCGTGTGCAGCAGGCGGTTCGCGTAGCCGAGGTAGGGCGCGCCGCCGAGCACGCGGTCGGCCTCCGTCACCACGTACGGCGACGGGTCGACGGTGGCGTTCGCGTCGCCCTGCAGCACGAGCTGGCGGGCCGCGGGATCCGCGGGATCCACTCCCGCCGACAGCTGCTCCACCTCGCCCGTGACGGGTCCGACGGAGACGACGCGGTGCGTGACCGGCAGGTCGTAGCCCGGTCGCGGCACCTTCACGACGTCGCCCGGCCGCAGGTCCGCGGCCGGCACGCCGTCGAGCGTCACGGCGGCGGATCCGGTCGGCAGCGTCGGCGCCATGGACCCCGTCATGAGCACCACGAGCGACAGCCCGAGGATGCGCGAGAGGAGCGTCCACGCGATGACGAGCGCCCCCGCGATCCCTGTGAGGGTGAGCACGGCGTCGCGCACCCGGAGCCCGGCGG
>NZ_JAVCVL010000037.1:0-17444 GCF_032917815.1 Clavibacter sp. MX14-G9D
CCCGCCTCGAGGCGGTTCTTCACGGCCACGAGGAACCGCGAGGCGTCCGCACCGTCCACGATGCGGTGGTCGTACGACAGGGCGAGGTAGACCGTCGACCGGATGGCGATGGTGTCCTGGCCGTCCGCCGTGATGACCACGGGACGCTTGGTGACGATGCCGGTCCCGAGGATGGCCGACTGGGGAAGGAACACCACGGGGGTGTCGAAGAGCGCGCCGCGCGAACCGGTGTTGGTCAGCGTGAACGTGCCCCCCGCCAGCTCGTCCGGCGACAGCTTGTTGTCGCGCGTGCGGGCCGCGAGGTCCGCGATCTCGGACGCGAACTGGGCGAGGTTCTTGCCCTCGGCGTTCTTGACCACGGGCGTCAGCAGCCCGCGCTCGGTGTCCACCGCGATGCTGATGTTCTCGTGGTCGGGGTAGACGATGCTGTCGCCGTCGACCGTGGCGTTCACGACCGGGTACGCCTTGAGCGCCTCGGCGGCGGCCAGCGCGAAGAAGGGCAGGAACGAGAGCTTCACGCCGGTCGTCTCGAGGAAGTCGCCCTTCACGCGGTCGCGGAAGCGGGCCACCTTCGTGACGTCGACCTCCACCACGGAGGTGAGCTGCGCGGTGGACTGCATGGAGACCACGGCGCGATCGGCGATGAGCTTGCGCATGCGCGACATCTTGGCCGTCGTGCCGCGCAGCGGGGAGGTCTCCAGGGGTGCCGCCGCCGGGGTCGCCGGAGCGGACGCCGCCGGAGCGCTGGACTTCGCGGCCGCCGCCTCGGCGGCGGCGAGGACGTCCTCCTTGCGGATGCGGCCACCGACGCCGGTGCCGGTCACGGCGGAGATGTCCACGCCGCGCTCGTTGGCGAGCTTGCGCACCAGCGGCGTCACGTAGCCGGCGTTGCCGGACGTGGGAGCAGCGGCGGGCGCGGCGGCAGCCGGAGCCGGAGCTGCGGCGGGAGCAGGAGCCGCTGCGGCGGGAGCGGCGGGCGCGGGAGCCGCGGTCTCCTCCGGTGCAGGCGCCTTCTGCTCGGCAGCCGGAGCGGGCTCCGGCTCGACGGGCGCGGGGGCCTCGGCGTCGTCATCCGCCTCCGTGGACGGCGTCACCTGGTCCTCGACGGTCTCCTCGGCCGGGGCCTCGGTCTGCTGCTCCTCGGCTGCGGCTGCGGGCTCCTCGGCGGAGGCGTCGCCGCCCGATCCGTCGCCGATGCGCACGAGGACGGCCCCCACCTCGACGGTCTCGTCCTCCTGGACGAGGATCTCCTCGATGATGCCCGCGACGGGGGAGGGGATCTCCGTGTCGACCTTGTCGGTCGACACCTCGAGGAGGGGCTCGTCGACCTCGACGTGGTCGCCGACGTTCTTCAGCCAGCGGGTCACCGTGCCCTCGGTGACGCTCTCGCCGAGTGCGGGGAGGTTGACGGATTCGCTCATGGGGTTGTCTCCTTCAGGCCCGACTCCGGACCCGGCTCGTGTGTCGGTGTTGACGGGGTGCTAGAGGGCGTGCAGCGGGGTGCCGGCGAGTGCCAGGTGGGCCTCGCCGAGCGCCTCGTTCTGGGTGGGGTGGGCGTGCACCAGGTTGGCGACGTCCTCGGGGTAGGCCTCCCAGTTCACGATGAGCTGGCCCTCGCCGATGAGCTCGCCGACGCGCGCCCCGATCATGTGGATGCCGACGACCGGGCCGTCCTGGACGCGGACGACCTTGACGGATCCGGCCGTGCCGATGATCGAGCTCTTGCCGTTGCCGCCGAGGTTGTACTCGTAGCTCGAGATCTTGTCGGCGCCGAACTTCTCGGCCGCCTTCGCCTCGCTGTAGCCGACGCTCGCGACCTCGGGGTCGGAGTAGGTGACCTTGGGGATGTTGATGTCCTCGACGACCACGGGCTTGTTGCCCGCGATCTCCTCGGCGACGAAGATGCCCTGCTGGAAGCCGCGGTGCGCGAGCTGCAGGCCGGGCACGATGTCGCCGACGGCGTAGACGCCGGGGACGCTGGTCTGGAGGCGCTCGTCCGTGAGGACGAAGCCGCGGTCCGTGCGCACGCCGGCCTCCTCGAATCCGAGGCCCTGCGTCGCCGGGCCGCGGCCCACGGCGACGAGCAGGATGTCGGCGTCGTAGGAGGTGCCGTCCTCGAGCGTCACCTGGACGCCCTGGTCGTCCTGCGTGACCGACTTGAACCGCACGCCCAACGAGAAGGCGATGCCGCGCTTGCGGAACGCGCGCTCGAACTGCTTGCTGATCGACTCCTCCTCGTTCGGGACGAGGTGGGGCAGGGCCTCGATGATCTGCACGTCCACGCCGAACGAGCGCCAGACGGATGCGAACTCGACGCCGATGACGCCGCCGCCGAGGATGGCGACCTTCTTGGGGATGTAGTCGAGCTCGAGGGCCTGCTCGCTGGTGATGACCCGGCCGCCGATCTCGAGGCCGGGGAGCGTGCGGGAGTACGAGCCCGTGGCGAGGACGATGCTCGTGCCGGTGATGGTCTGGTCGCCGACCTGGACGGTGGTGCCGGAGGTCAGGCGTCCCTCACCCTCGATGACGGTGATGCCGCGAGCCTTGATGAGGCCCTGGAGGCCCTTGTACTTGCTGGCGACGATGGCCTCGCGGTAGGCGGTGACGCGCGCGATGTCCACGCCGTCGAAGGTGACGTTGACGCCGTACTTCTCCGACTCCCGGGAGACGTCGGCCACCTCGGCCGAGTGCAGGAGCGCCTTGGTGGGGATGCAGCCGCGGTGGAGGCAGGTGCCGCCGAGCTTGCCCTTCTCCACGAGGCCCACGGTCTTGCCCAGCTGAACCGCACGGAGGGCGGCTGCGTAGCCACCGCTCCCGCCGCCGAGCACCACCACGTCAAAGTTCTGTTCCGACACCCAGGATCTCCCTCGTATGCATCAAGGTCGTCTCATGCGACCGCCCGACCGGGCAGGCGCGGGACCCCCTCAGGAGGCCTCTCCGAGCCTACTACGCGCGGGAAAAACCGGCGGCCAGGGCGAGGAGCGTCCGCACCGAGACACCGGTCGGGCCCTTGCCCGTGAAGCCGTGGCCGCCGCCCTTGTTGTGCGACGGACCGGCGATGTCGATGTGCGCCCAGGGGATGCGCGGCGAGCCCTCCGCGTCGTCGGTGCGGCCGACGAACTCCTGGAGGAACACGCCCGCGACGAGCATCCCGCCGGCCGGGTTGCCCGGCTTGACGTTGGCGATGTCCGCGATGTCCGAGTTGAGGAGCGCGCGCATCTCCTCGGGCAGGGGCATCCCCCACATGCTCTCGCCCTGGTCGCGCGCGGCGTCGAGGAGTCGGGCGACGAGCGCGTCCTCGCCCATGACGGCGGAGTACCGCTCGCCGAGCGCCACGACCTGCGCACCGGTGAGCGTGGCGATGTCGACGATGGCGTCGGGGTGCTCCTCGCTCGCCGCGACGATGCCGTCGGCCATGACCAGCCGGCCCTCCGCATCGGTGTTCAGCACCTCGACGGTCGTCCCACCGCGCATCCTCAGGACGTCGTCCGGGCGGATGGCGGAGCCCGAGGGCATGTTCTCGGCGATGCACAGCCAGGCGGTGAGTCGGACGGGGAGCTGGAGCCGGGCCGCGGCGACGACGACCTCGAGGATCGTGGCGGCGCCGGTCATGTCGTACTTCATGCCGATCATGGGCACCGCGGGCTTCAGCGAGATGCCGCCGGTGTCGTAGGTGATGCCCTTGCCCACGAGCGCGAGGTGCCGCGTGGCGCCGGCGGGGGAGTAGGCGACCTTCACTAGCCGGGGCGGGCGCGTCGACCCCTGCCCGACGCCCAGGATGCCGCCGAAGCCGTCCGCCGCCAGTGCGTCCTCGTCCCAGACGCGGACGTCGACGGGCAGCCCGGCCGTGCGCTCGTGGACCGCGTCCACGAACGTCGCGGGGTACAGGTCGAGCGGCGGGGTGTTGACCAGGTCCTTGGTGCCCGCGACCGCCCCGGCGACGGCGGTGGCGCGCGCCACCGCCTCGTCGGCGTCCTCCGCCGTCCAGGCTCCGCCCGCGTCGAGGACGACGACGGCGGAGGCCCGTGGCCTCTGCCCGGCCAGCGAGTCGCGGCGGTAGGCGTCGAAGGAGTAGACGCCGAGGGCGGCGCCCTCGAGGACGGCGGTGAGCTCCGCGAGCGACGCGACGGGGACCGCCACGGCGACGCGCGCGACACCGCGCAGCTGCCGCAGGGCGGTGCCGACGGCGTACCGCAGGACGACCGCGTCGACCGGCGCCGAGCCGAGGCCCACGAGGGCGATCGCGCGCGCCGCCGTACCCGTGCCGGGGACGCGCACGACCTCGTCGCGGGCTCCCGTCACGCCGATGGCGGTCAGGCCCTCCGCATCGAGCTCGACGCCCTCGGGCGCGTGCACGCGGATCCCCTCCTTCTCGCTGGAGACGGCGACGACGAGGACGTCCGCCTCCACGTCGGCAGCACGGTCGGGGGACACGGAGAGAGTGGGGAGGGTCATGGGCGCCGAGCCTACCGAGGCGCCGTGGGCACCACGGCCGTGCCAGCCGCGCCGGCCGCGTCGGCACTGCCCCCTCTCCGGAGCCCACCCGCGGGAGGGGACGATGTGTTCGCTCTCGGCACCACGGACCGCGTCCCGTCCGGCCGGTACCGGTCGAGGGCCGGCTCTAGAGTTGGGGCATGGCTGACGCGGACGGACTGTACGAGATCGACACGGACATCGGCGAGGTGCCGACCGGCCTGCCCCTGGTCGCCGGCCTGACCGGCTTCTCCGACGCGGGCTCCGGCGTATCGCAGGTCAGCGAGTACCTCCTGAGCACGCTCAGCCACCGCGACGTCCTGCGCTTCGACACGGACACGCTGCTCGACTACCGCGCCCGCCGCCCCACCATCTACTTCGACCAGGACCACCTCGCCGACTACCGGCCCGCCCGCCTCGCCCTCTACCTGGCGCACGACGAGATCGGCCAGCCGTTCCTCCTGCTCACGGGCTTCGAGCCCGACTTCCGCTGGGAGGCGTTCACGGCCGCGGTGCTCGGCATCGTCGACCGGTACCGCATCTCCACCACCACGTGGGTGCACAGCATCCCCATGCCGGTCCCGCACACCCGCGACATCAACGTCACGGTCAGCGGGAACCGCACCGAGCTCATCGACGCGCTCAGCGTCTGGAAGCCGCACACCCAGGTCCCGGCGAACGCGCTGCACCTGGTGGAGCACCGCCTGCACGACGCCGGCCACCCGGTCGCCGGCTTCGTTCTCCTCGTGCCCCACTACCTCGCCGACACGGAGTTCCCCCTCGCCGCGGTCGCGGCCCTCGAGAGCATCAGCGCGGCCACCGGCCTCATCTTCCCCACCGACCGCCTCCGGGAGGAGGGCCGCGACTTCGTGGGACGGATCGACGAGCAGGTAGCCGGCAACCAGGAGCTCGCGCGCCTCGTGACCACGCTGGAGGAGCGCTACGACAGCTACATGGAGGACACGCCCCTGAAGTCCCCGCTGACCGACGAGGACGGGGCGCTGCCCACGGCGGACGAGATCGCCGCGGAGCTGGAGAAGTTCCTCGCGCGCCGTCGGCCGGCCGACGGCGACCCCGCCTGATCCCGGCGTCCCGCCGCGCACGGCCGACCGCGGACGCGCATCCCCCGGGCGCCGGCCCGTGACGGGACGCCGCCCGGCGACGACGACGGCGGCAACCGCAGCGCCGGTATCCTCATCCCGATGACCAGCACACGTCGCGCCCGCATCGTCCTCGGAGTCGCGATGGTGGCGTACCTCTCCTCCGTGCTCCAGCGCGGATCCCTCGGGATCGCGTCGGTGGAGGCGGGGGAGCGGTTCCACGCGTCGGCCTCCCTCCTGTCGACGCTCGCGGTGACGCAGCTGGTGGTCTACGCGGCGCTGCAGATCCCCGTGGGCGTGCTCATCGACCGCATCGGCCCGCGGGCGCTGCTGGCGAGCGGCGCCCTGCTGATGGTGGCGGGCCAGGCGACCCTGGCGCTCTCGACGTCCCTCGAGGTCGCCGTGGTCGGGCGGATGCTGGTCGGCGCGGGCGACGCCATGACCTTCGTGTCGGGCCTGCGCCTCATCAACTCGTGGTTCTCGGGACCCCGGGTGCCCGTGCTCTCCCAGTGGTTCGCGAACGTCGGGCAGCTCGGCCAGGTCCTGTCGGCCGTGCCCCTCTCCCTCGTGCTGCACACGGCCGGGTGGACGCCCGCCTTCCTCGGCTCGGCGTCCGTGGCCGTCGTCGCGTTCATCGCCGTCGTGGTCGCCGTCCGCGACCGCCCGGCCGGCGACCCGCCGCCCCCGCGCGTCCCCTGGGGCGACTCCATGCGCGAGCTCGGCCGGAGCCTCCGCCGACCGGGGACGCAGCTGGGCTTCTGGTCCCACTTCGTCACCCAGTCCTCCGGCGTGATGTTCAGCCTCCTATGGGGGTTCCCGTTCCTCGTCGGCGGGCTGGGCTACAGCCCGGCGCTCGCATCCGCGCTCCTCATCGCCATCGTGGCGTCGGGCATGGTCGTCGGGCCCGTCATCGGGATCCTCACGGGACGCTTCCCCTTCCGGCGGTCGAACCTGGTGCTCGGCATCGTCGCCATGATGGGCGTCGCCTGGGCCGTCCTGCTGCTCTGGCCGGGGGTGCCGCCGCTCGCGGTCGTGGTGCTCGTCGTCGTCGCCATCGGCATCGGCGGCCCCGGATCCCAGGTCGGGCTCGACTTCGCCCGCACCTTCAACCCGCCGCGGAGCCTCGGCGCGGCGTCCGGGATCGTCAACGTCGCGGGCTTCACCGCGAGCTTCACGATGATGCTGCTGATCGGCATCGCCCTCGACGTGCAGGATGCGGTCCGCGTCGCCGGCGGGGCCCCCGGCGACCTCTACGCGTTCGACTCGTTCCGCGTCGCCTTCGCCGTCCAGTACCTCATCGTCGGCTTCGGGGCGGTCATGCTCGTCCGGACGCGACGGCGCACGCGCCGGGTGCTGGCCGACGAGGGAATACGCGTGGGGCCGCTGTGGGTTGCCTACATCGACAGGCGACGCCGGCGCCGCGCGTGACATCGCCCGTCACGCTGCGACCACGTGGCTCGTCCGCGCGCCCATCCGTGCAATAATCAGCTACGGACCCGTTCATGTCCTGCATCTCGCACCACCCCGGTGGTGCACGAGCCGCGGACTTGACATGGGTCCTAGCAATGTCCGAAAACAACCCCGACCCACCTCCGGCAGGTCACCCCGCAGCGAGATCGCGGAGCGCGCGACCGGTCGTCGTGGGGACGAAAGGTGTTCGCATGGCCACCCCCTCCACCCCGTCCGCCACCCTGGACGCGGCTGCCGCGACCAGCACGGCCGACGACGCCGCGACGGGTGAGGCGAAGGCACCCGCGAAGCGCGCCCCCGCCCGCAAGGCCGCCGCGCCCAAGACCGCGGCCGCCAAGGCCCCCACCAAGGCCGCCGCGGCGAAGGCCGCGGCGGCAGCCGCAGCCGCTGACGACACCGCCGCCGAGACCGGTGACGCGGACGCCGTCGCGCCCGCGAAGGCGCCGACCGCCCGTGCCAAGGCCGCCGCCGCCAAGAAGGTCGCCGCCGCAGCGGGGGACGCCGTGCCCGCCAAGGCGCCGCGCAAGACCGCCGCCAAGAAGACCGCCGCCGCGGGACCCGGAGAGGCCTCCGACGACGAGGGCGACGAGGTCGTCGTCCCCGTGGCCGAGGACGACTCGGAGGACGAGGCCGTCGAGGAGGGCGGCACCGTCACCCCGCCCGTCGTGCTCGAGCCCCTGCCGACCGGCGCCATGGTGCTGTCGAACAAGGAGGAGGACGAGGACGTCCCCGTCTACTCGACGACCATCACGGGCGCGACCGCCGACCCGGTCAAGGACTACCTGAAGCAGATCGGCAAGGTGGCGCTCCTCAACGCCGCCGAGGAGGTCGAGCTGGCCATGCGCATCGAGGCGGGCCTGTTCGCCGAGGACAAGCTGGCGAACACCCCGGGCATCTCCCGCGAGCTCGAGCGCGAGCTGCGCTGGGTCGCCCGCGACGGGCAGCGTGCCAAGAGCCACCTCCTCGGAGCCAACCTCCGCCTGGTGGTCAGCCTCGCGAAGCGCTACACGGGTCGCGGGATGCAGTTCCTCGACCTCATCCAGGAGGGCAACCTGGGGCTCATCCGCGCGGTCGAGAAGTTCGACTACACCAAGGGCTTCAAGTTCTCCACCTATGCCACCTGGTGGATCCGCCAGGCCATCACCCGTGCCATGGCCGACCAGGCGCGCACCATCCGCATCCCCGTGCACATGGTCGAGGTCATCAACAAGCTCGCCCGCGTGCAGCGCCAGATGCTCCAGGACCTGGGTCGCGAGCCCACGCCCGAGGAGCTGTCGCGGGAGCTCGACATGACGCCCGAGAAGGTCATCGAGGTGCAGAAGTACGGCCGCGAGCCCATCTCGCTGCACACGCCGCTCGGCGAGGACGGCGACAGCGAGTTCGGCGACCTCATCGAGGACACCGAGGCCGTGGTCCCCGCGGACGCGGTCGGCTTCACCATGCTGCAGAAGCAGCTCGAGTCCCTGCTCGACTCCCTCTCCGAGCGGGAGGCGGGCGTCATCCGCATGCGCTTCGGCCTGGGTGACGGCATGCCGAAGACGCTCGACCAGATCGGCGACACGTTCGGCGTCACGCGTGAGCGCATCCGCCAGATCGAGTCGAAGACCATGGCCAAGCTCCGCCACCCGTCGCGCTCGCAGTCGCTGCGCGACTACCTCGAGTAGGCCGTGCCCCTGCGCCTCGCCGTCGCCGCAGGACGGGCCGCCCGCTGGGCCGCCCGTCTCCGCGGCGGCGGTTCCGCCGTGCCCGGCGTCGTCGCCCTCCGCCTCGAGCCCCGCTTCCTGGAGCGGACGATCGCCGACCTCCCGCACGGCGTCGTCGCCGTCACGGGATCCAACGGCAAGTCGACGACCACCCACATGCTCACCGGCATCCTGCGGGCCCACGGCCTGCGCGTGTTCACGAACCCCTCCGGGGGGAACCTGCCGCAGGGCATCGCGTCGGCCGTGCTCGCCGACGCCGACGCCTCCGGCCGGCTCGACGCCGACGTGGCCGTGCTCGAGGTCGACGAGGCCTACGGCGTCGCGCTCTCGGCGCTGCTCACGCCGCGGACCGTCCTGCTGCTCAACATCCAGATCGACCAGCTGAACCGCTTCCACGAGCCCGACCGGGTCGTCGGCATGCTCGAGCGGATCGCCGCCACGGCGACCGAGGCGGTCGTCGCCAACCGCGACGACGCCCACGTCAACGCCATCGCGGCGCACACCGCTCGGGCCGGTGCCCAGGCCGTCGACTGGTTCGGCGTGTCCGAGGAGCTCCTCGGCGACAGCAAGCACGGGCTCGCGTCCGCCCCGCGGTTCGGCTCGGAGGCCCCGGACCTCGTCCACGTGGCCGCGGGCGTCGAGGCCGTCGCGCTGGCAGGTCGCGAGGCCGTGTTCCGGCTGCCGTCCGGCGACCTGCCCGTGTCCCTCCCCTCCCGCGGCCTGCACTACGCGGTCGACGCCGCGGGCGCGCTCGCCACCGCGCGCCGCGTGCTCGGGGAGCGCTTCGACCCGCGGCTCGCGGCCGAGGGGCTCGGGTCCGTCGCGGCCGTGTACGGACGCGGCGAGATGCTGCGCGCGGGCGACGAGGACATCGAGATCATCATGATGAAGAACCCCGCGAGCCTGCAGATGAACCTCGACGCGCTGGGCGACCCGCCGGAGCAGGTGCTGCTCGCCGTGGACGACGGCACTCCCGACCCGTCGTGGATCTACGACACCGACCTGTCCGCGCTGACCCACGCCGACGTCGTGTCCGGCACGAAGGGCTACCAGCTCGCCGTCCGCTTCGGCTACGAGGGCCTCGAGGTGGGGCGCGTCGAGCCCGACCTCCGTCGTGCGGTCTCGGCGTTCCTCGCCCTGGAGAAGCCGTCGCGCGGGGTCAAGACCATGATCGTCAACTACGAGCAGATGATGGCCATCCGCCGCATCCTCGGCTACACGGACCTCGAGGGAGGACCCGCGTGAGCGACGCCCTGCGCATCCTCCACCTCTATCCCGAGGAGCTCGGCATCAACGGCGACCGCGGCAACGTAACGGTGCTGGTGGAGCGCGCGCGCATCCGCGGCATCCGCACCGAGGTCGTGCGGCACGCGCCGGGAGGAGGGCACCCCGGGGACGCCGACCTCGTCATCGCGGGGTCCGGGCCGTTGACGGCCCAGCGCGCCGTGCTCCCGGACCTCGTCTCCCACGCACCGCACCTCATCGCGCTGCAGGCCTCCGGAGTCCCCGTCCTCGCCGTCGGCGGCGGGCTCCAGCTGCTGGGGGAGTCCGTCCGGCTCGCCGACGGCGGCGAGCTGGTCGGCGCCGGGGTCCTCCCGGTGCGGACGACGCTGACGGCCGAACGCCGCGTGGGGGACCTCGTCCTCAACACCCCGGACGGGGAGCTCGTCGGCTACGAGAACCACGGATCGACGCTCGACATCGGCGCGCACGCTCCCCTCGGGACAGTCCGCGCGGGGTTCGGCAACTCTGGGCAGGGCGGCGGTGAGGGCGTGCGCGTCGGCGCCTCGATCGGCACCCACCTCGGCGGGCCGGTGCTGGCGCTCAACCCGCGCCTCGCCGACGAGCTCCTCGCAGCGGCGCTCGCACGGCACGGACGCGAGCTGCCCGCCGACATCTCCGGCGTCCTCGACCGCCTCGACGGGTGGGCGCGCGAGGCGCGCGCCACCGTCATGGCACGGCCCGCGCACTACTAGCACGCGCCGGCCGGTCGGGGCCGGGCATGGCGAAGGGCGCATCCCCCGCGGGGGATGCGCCCTTCGTCGTGCGTCGGCCGGAGCCTCGGCGCGTGGCGCCCTAGGCGCGCTCGTCGAGCAGGCGGCTCGACTCGTCATGCCAGCTCGTCGCGATGGCCGACAGCTTCTCCTGGTACTTCTTGCCGTGGTGGGCGCAGAAGAGGAGCTCGGAGCTGTTGACCTCGACTCGGATGTAGGCCTGTGCGCCGCAGCTGTCGCAGCGGTCGTTGGCGGTGAGCTGGTGGTTGTCGAGCTCGTCCACGGGACGCTCGGTGGCGGTCGGTGTCATGTGATGCTCCCCTCCGGGTCGGGTCTGGGTCGAGCCGAATGCGTCAAGTACACCACGTGCTCCTGGGTGCCGGCCCACCCTGCGGCCGCCGTTTCGCTCTGCGCGTAGGCGCAGGCCGGGGACGGCGGGTCGGAGGGGGAGGCACCGGGCGGCGGTTAAGATCGACACCGGCTCGCGTCCGGCGATCGCCGGACGCACATGGAGGACAGCACGTGGCAGCATCCGATTATTCCGCCCGCCATCTCTCCGTCCTCGAGGGGCTCGAGGCGGTGCGCAAGCGGCCCGGCATGTACATCGGATCCACCGACTCGCGCGGGCTCATGCACTGCCTGTGGGAGATCATCGACAACAGCGTCGACGAGGCGCTCGGCGGCCACGGCGACCGGATCGACGTGCGGCTGCACCCGGACGGCAGCGTCGAGGTGCGCGACACCGCACGCGGCGTCCCCGTCGACATCGAGCCGAAGACGGGACTGTCGGGCGTCGAGGTCGTCTTCACGAAGCTCCACGCGGGCGGCAAGTTCGGATCCGGCTCCTACGCCTCGTCCGGCGGGCTCCACGGTGTGGGCGCCTCCGTCGTGAACGCGCTGTCGGAGCGCCTGGACGTGGAGGTGGACCGCGGCGGACGCACCCACGCCATGTCGTTCCGCCGCGGCGAGCCCGGCATCTTCGACGACCAGGGCGAGCCCAGCCCCGACGCCCCGTTCCGCCCCTTCACGTCGGGGAGCGAGCTGCGGGTCGTCGGGAAGGTGCGCAAGGGCGTCACGGGCACGCGCATCCGCTACTGGGCCGATCGGCAGATCTTCACCCGCGGGGCGTCCTTCCTCACCGAGGAGCTCCTCGGTCGTGCGCGGCAGACCGCCTTCCTGGTGCCGGGGCTCAGCATCGACATCGAGGACCTCCACGGGGAGCAGCCGGTGCGGGAGTCCTTCCGCTTCGACGGGGGCATCGCCGAGTTCGTCGACCACCTCGCCGTCGACGCGCCGCTCACCGACACCTGGCGGCTCGAGGGGTCCGGCACCTTCACCGAGACGGTCCCCGTCCTCACCGACGGCGGCGCCATGGTGCCGACGGAGCTCACCCGGGAGTGCGCGGTCGACATCGCGCTGCGCTGGGGCACGGGCTACGACACCCGGTTCAAGTCGTTCGTCAACATCATCGCCACGCCCAAGGGCGGCACCCACCAGGCCGGGTTCGAGGCGGGGCTGCTCAAGTACGTCCGCGCCCAGGTGGAGGCCAACGCCCGGCGGCTGAAGGTCGGCACCGACAAGCTCGAGAAGGACGACGTGCTCGCGGGGCTCACCGCCGTGCTCACCGTGCGCTTCCCCGAGCCGCAGTTCGAGGGCCAGACGAAGGAGGTCCTCGGCACGCCGGCCGTCCGCGCGATCGTGTCCCAGGTCGTCCAGAAGGCCATGGCCGAGCGCTTCGCGTCGACGCGCCGGGAGGACAGGGCGCAGACCGCCGTGCTGCTCGAGAAGGTCGTCGGGGAGATGAAGTCGCGGATCTCCGCGCGCACGCACAAGGAGACGCAGCGCCGGAAGAACGCCCTGGAGTCCTCGTCCCTCCCCGCGAAGCTCGTCGACTGCCGCTCGAACGACGTCGCCAACAGCGAGCTCTTCATCGTGGAGGGCGACTCCGCCCTCGGGACGGCGAAGCTCGCGCGGGACAGCGAGTACCAGGCGCTCCTGCCGATCCGGGGGAAGATCCTCAACGTGCAGAAGGCGTCGCTGCCCGACATGCTCTCGAACACCGAGTGCGCGTCGATCATCCAGGTGCTGGGGGCCGGTTCCGGCCGCACGTTCGACCTGTCGGCGGCGCGCTACGGGAAGATCATCATCATGAGCGACGCCGACGTCGACGGCGCCCACATCCGCACGCTGCTGCTCACCCTCTTCTTCCGCTACATGCGGCCCATGATCGACGAGGGCCGCGTGTTCGCCGCCGTGCCGCCGTTGCACCGCGTCGTGATCATGAACCCGGGCTCCAAGCCCAACGAGGTCGTCTACACGTACTCCGAGCGCGAGCTCGCGGCGGTGCTGGCGCAGGCCAAGCGGCAGGGGAAGCGGTACCAGGACCCGATCCAGCGCTACAAGGGCCTCGGGGAGATGGACGCGGACCAGCTGGCGACGACGACCATGGACCGCCGCAACCGCACCCTGCGCCGGGTGCGGGTGGACGACGCGGAGGCGGCGACGCGCATGTTCGAGCTGCTCATGGGCAACGACGTGGCACCGCGCAAGGAGTTCATCATCGACGGCGCGGGCACGGTGCGCGACCGCATCGACGTCTGACGGGAGGCGCGGGAGCCCCGGACGCCGGACGGCCGCGGACCCCGGGGTCCGCGGCCGTCCGCGCGGGGATGCCGCACCGGCGCGTCAGGTGTCGAGGGGCGCTGACCCGTCCTCCGCCGAGGGCTCGACGACGCCCACGGCCGCGCCGGACGCGGCATCCGGGGCGTCGGCGGGCGTGACGGCCTGCCCGACGCTGCCGACGGGCTTCTCGAGCGGGATGCCCGAGCCGTCCCGCTTCATGCCCGTCGGCGGCAGCTGCCGCACCTCGCCCGCGGCGCCGACCGCGAGCGCGGGGCCGGGGCCCACCCACGCCAGCGCCAGGTGGTCCTCGCCCTTCAGGTAGGCGTGCGCGCGCACGCCGCCCGTCGCGCGGCCCTTCCGCGGGAAGTCCGCGAAGGCGGAGACCTTCGCACGGCCCGGGTCCACGCCGGAGATGGTGGCGGACGACGCCGAGATGGTCACCACCTGGGCGCCCTCGGGCGCCACGGAGGAGAAGTGGACCACGCGGGCGCCCGCGCCCAGGTTGACGCCGGCCACGCCGCCGGCCTGGATGCCCTGCGGGCGGACGGAGACGGCCGGGAAGTGCAGCAGCTGCGCCTCGCTCGTGACGAACACGAGCTCGTCCGTCTCCGCGCCCTGGCGCGCGCCGACGACCTCGTCGCCCTTCTTGAGCGCGATGACCTCGTACTCCGGCTTCGCGGGCAGTGCGGACGGGGCGACGCGCTTCACGACGCCCTGGCGGGTGCCGATGGCGATCGCCTCCTCGGTGCCGAGCGCGACGAGCGCCACGACACGCTCCTTCTTGTCGGTGAGCCCGAGGTAGTCGCGGATGCGGACGCCCGCGCCGAGCTGCACGCTCGCCACCGGGACCACGGGCAGGTCTACGGGCGTCATGGTGACGAGGCGCCCCGTGCTCGTGATGGCCCCGATCCGTGTGCGGCTCGTCGTCTCGATCGCGGTGAGCACCGCGTCGTGCGAGCTGCGCCGGACGGTCTGGAGCGGCGTGCCCGGAGCGTCCGTCGGGAGGTCGACCCGCACGGCCCGGCCCGTCGTGGAGAGCAGGACCCGGCACGGCACGTCGGCGATCTCGAGCACCGGCGCGGACCGTCGGCTGGACGCCCCGGCGACGCTCGGCGCCGCTTCCGTGAGGAGGGTGCGCCGCGGCGTGCCGAAGCGGTCGGCGACCTCCTGGAGCTCGGTCGAGACGAGGGAGCGGAGCCGTCGCGGGTCGGCGAGGATCGCCTCGAGCTCCGCGATCTCGGCCTGCAGGCGGTCGCGCTCCTCCTCGAGCTCGATGCGGCTGAACCGCGTCAGCCGGCGGAGGCGGAGCTCCAGGATGTAGTCGGCCTGCAGCGTCGACAGGTCGAATACGTCCATGAGCCGAGCGCGCGCCTGCTCGGTGTCGTCGCTGCCGCGGATGACCTGGATGACCTCGTCGATGTCGAGGATCGCGATGAGGAGCCCCAGCACGAGGTGCAGGCGCTCCTGCCGCCGCGCCAGGCGGTAGCGCGTGCGCCGCGTGACGACGTCGAGGCGATGGGCCACGTAGACCTGGAGCAGCTCCGTGAGGCCCAGGGTCTGCGGGCTGCCGTCGACGAGCGCGACGTTGTTGATGCTGAACCCGTCCTCGAGCGGCGTATAGCGGTACAGCTGCTCGAGCACGGCCTCGGGGTTGAAGCCCGTCTTGATCTCGATGACCAGCCGCAGGCCGTGCGTGCGGTCGGTGAGGTCCGTCACGTTGGTGATGCCGGACAGCTTCTTGTTCTGGACGCCGTCCTTGATCTTCTCGATGACCTTCTCGGGTCCCACCAGGTACGGCAGCTCCGTGACCACGAGACCCGACTTCCGGGGCGTGAGGCTCTCGACCGAGACCCGCGCGCGGGTCTTGAAGCTGCCCCGGCCCGTGAGGTACGCGTCCTTGACGCCCTGGAGGCCGATGATGGTCCCGCCCGTGGGCAGGTCGGGACCGGGCACGAAGGCCATCAGGTCGTCGAGCGACGCATCCGGGTGGTCGATGAGGTGGCGCGCGGCGCCGACGACCTCGATGAGGTTGTGCGGCACCATGTTCGTCGCCATGCCGACGGCGATGCCGCTGGCGCCGTTGACCAGGAGCTCGGGGAACGCGGCCGGCAGGACGGAGGGCTGCATGAAGGCGTTGTCGTAGTTCGGGACGAAGTCGACGACGTCCTCGTCGAGCCCCTCCACCATCGCGAGGGCGGACGCCGCCAGGCGCGCCTCGGTGTAGCGGGGCGCGGCGGGCCCGTCGTCGAGGCTGCCGAAGTTGCCGTGGCCGTCGATGAGGGGGACGCGCAGCGTGAACGGCTGCGCCATGCGGACCATGGCGTCGTAGATCGCGGTGTCGCCGTGCGGGTGGAGCTTGCCCATCACCTCGCCGGTGACACGGGCCGACTTCACGTGCCCGCGGTCGGGGCGGAGGCCCATCTCGCTCATCTGGTAGAGGATGCGGCGCTGGACGGGCTTCAGTCCGTCGCGCGCGTCGGGCAGGGCCCGCGAGTAGATGACCGAGTACGCGTACTCGAGGAACGAGTTCTCCATCTCGGTGGAGACGTCGACGTCCTCGATCCGCTCGGCGGGCTCGTCGGGCGTGGTGTTCGTGGTGGAGGGACTCATGGACTCTCTGGGTCGGGATCGGCGTCGCTGCGCGGATGCGCGCGGGGCTGCTGTGGCAGACTGGGCCGGATGGCCCCCATGCTACCGGCGCCCGGATCCGGCCGGATGAGCCTCACCGCGGTGATGCCCGGCTGCCTCGCCGCCCTCGCGGGGGAGGAGTCGGAAGCCGGCCTCCCGCCGGTCGACCGCGCGGTCGTCGTCCTCGTCGACGGGCTCGGGTCCACCGCCCTCCGCTCCCGCGCCGGCCACGCCCGCCACCTCGTGCAGCGGTGGCGGAAGCGCGACGTCGTCGACGTCGGCTTCCCCACGACCACCGCCGCGAGCATCACGTCGCTCACCACCGGCGTCCGCGCCGGCGAGCACGGCCTCGTGGGCTACAGCGCGCTCGACCCCGCCCACGACCGGGTCATCAAGCTGCTGTCCGGGTGGGACCGGCGGAGCGTCCCCGAGGAGTGGCAGCCCGTGCCGACCGCCTTCGAGCGCGCGACGGCGGCGGGCGTGCCGGCCTACGTCGTCGGATCCGCGCGGTACGCCGGGTCCGGCTTCTCCCGCGCGGCGCTCCGCGGAGCGGCCTTCGTCCCGGCGGAGTCGATCGCCGACCGGTTCGCGACGACGCGCGCGCTCCTCGACCGGGAGCCGCGCGCGCTCGTCTACCTCTACGTCCCCGAGCTCGACCAGGCCGCGCACGCGCACGGCTGGCAGTCCGACCGCTGGCTGCGCGTCCTCGAGGAGCTGGACGCGGCCGTGGGCCCGTTCCTCGATCGCCTCCGCCCTCGCGAGGGCGCCCTGATCACCGCCGACCACGGCATCGTCGACGTTCCCGCGGAGTCCCAGGTGCTGTTCGACCGGGTGCCCGAGCTCGTCGCCAGGGTGCGTCACGTGGCGGGGGAGCCGCGCTGCCTGCACCTGCACCTGGAGCCCGGCGCGGACGCCGACGCGCTGGCCGAGGCGTGGCGGGCGTCGGAGGGCGCCCGGGCGCATGTGGCGACGCGTGCGGAGGCCGTGGCCGCCGACTGGTACGGCCCGCTGCGGGACGGGGTCGCCGCGCGCATCGGCGACGTCGTCGTCGCGACCCGCGCGCTCATCGCGTACTACGACGGACGCCCGCGCGACCAGGGCGCTCGGCGCATGGTCGGGCAGCACGGGTCGTTCTCGGACGAGGAGCGCCTGGTGCCCCTCATCCGCGCCGGCGCCTTCGCGCGCGACTGAGCCGTCCCCTCCGCCTCACGCGGCCGGGACCACGGTGCGGGAGCACGGACGGAGCCAGCTCCGAGGGCTCCCCGGGCCCGATCAGGCCAGGTGGTCGTCGTCGCTGCGCGCGCCGAACACGATCTCGTCCCAGCTCGGCATGGCCGTGCGGCCGCGGCGGCCGGACGGCTTGGCGGCGCCGCGGCCCTCGCCGGAGGCCGGCGTGCGCAGGCCCTCGTCGTCACCCTCGTCGCGCGGGCGGTCGCGGCCGGACTCGACGCGGC
>NZ_JAVCVL010000370.1:0-1330 GCF_032917815.1 Clavibacter sp. MX14-G9D
ACCATCGTGGGGAGCGACAGGACGAGCGACAGCTCCGCGGCCCGGCTCGCGCCCATCGGGCGGAACCGGGGCGGATGACCGGCGCGCGCGGCCGCACGCCGCGTCCGGTGGAGGCGCAGCCCGCGACGGAGCATCCGCACGCCCGCCGCCACGACTCCGGCCAGCGCGAGGACGAGGCCGACCGCGAACACGACGAGGAGCAGCCGCGGCGTGCCTGCGGCGAGCGGAGACCCGACCATCACCACCCAGCCCGCCGACATCAGGACCGTCTGCGGCCTCACGGGGAGGACGGGCCGCCCGTGCCGCCCGCGGCGGGACGGCGCGACCCGCGCCTCCCAGATGTCGAACCGCACGACCTGCCTCCCGGATCCCGTGCGGACGCTAGCCCGGACGCCGGTCCCCTGCGCCCGATCGTCCCCAGGCGCCTCCGCCGACCGGGACGGCGGGGTCGCGCCGACGAGGGCTGGGGACGCCCGGGAGGGCCGGGCCGCGCATCCGGTTGGCGTCGTCCTCTCCGCCCCGACCCGAGGAGAGCGCGATGACCGTCCCCGTCGACCCGTCGCGCCGCCGGCTCCGGACCGCGGGGGCCCTCGTGGTCGGGTACCTCGTCGTCACGGTCGGCCTGGGCGGCCTCCTCGAGGGCCTCGCGGGCGAGCGCGACGCGACGAGCCGCCTGGTGCTCGGCCACGTCATCCCCGTGACGATCGCCGTGGGCGGCCTCCTCCTGCACGTGTGGTGGGTGGGCGACCAGGCCGCCGTGTGGCGGGAGCGCTCGACCCTCGCGATGTCCCCGCGCCGGCCGTGGCTCCTCGCGTTCCCGGTGCTCCTCGCCCTGCTGCCGGTCCTCGGGGCGATGTCCGTGGCGTGGGGCGCGATCCCCGCGACGACCGTCCTCGTCGTCGCGGTGAGCACGGGCCTCGTGGGCGTCGGCGAGGAGCTGCTGATCCGGGGCGTGCTGCTCGTCGCCGTCCGGCAGCGTCACGGCGAGCTCGCGGCGCTGGGCGTCACCAGCGGCGTGTTCGCCCTCGGGCACGTGCCCGGCAGCCTCATGGGCGGCATGCCCGCACCCGAGCTCGCGCTGCAGGTCGCGTACCTCGCCGTCGTGGGCGCCGCCTGCCTCTGGATGCGCCGGGTCACGGGCCGCCTGTGGCCGGTCGTGGTCGTGCACGCGGCCGTCGACGCGACGGTCCTGCTCGGCGCGGCCTCCGGATCCGCGCCCGCGGCGCTCCCGGTGCCCGAGCAGACTGCGGCGGTCGTGCTGGCGGTCGTGCAGTCGCTGCTCGTCGTCGCCGTGGCGGCCGGGTGCGTGAGCGCCCGACGCGAGGACCGG
>NZ_JAVCVL010000371.1:0-1328 GCF_032917815.1 Clavibacter sp. MX14-G9D
CGCTCCTCGGCGGCGCCGTCCACGGCGACCGGCGCGCGGTGACGGAGCCCCACGCCCCGGCCGTCTGCACCACGGTCCCCGCCGAGGTCCACATGAGCGGACGCCAGGCGTCGGCCGCGGACGAGGCGCAGGCCCCGGACGGGCCGCGGATCCAGGCGGCCCTCGACGCCTGCGCGGGCAGGGGCGGCGCCGTCCGGCTCGCGGCGTCCGGCACCTCCGCGAGCTTCCTCAGCGGACCCCTCACCGTGCGGGCGGGCGAGGTGCTGCTCGTGGATCCGGGAGCCGTGCTCTCCGCGTCCCGCGACGCGACGGACTACCAGGTGGCCGGTCGGCCCCGCTGCGGCACCATCGGCGGGGGCGGCGACGGCTGCCGGCCGTTCATCTCCCTGTCCTCGCACTCGGGCATCGCCTCGAGCGGGGAGCCGGGCGCCGTCCGGGGCCGCATCGACGGCCGCGGCGACGCGCAGATCCTCGGCGGGACCACCACCTGGTGGCAGCTCGCGGCGGCCGCCAAGCAGGGCGGCCGGCAGAACGTGCGGCGGCTCGTCGTCGCGACGCGCGCGGACGACGTCACCCTCCACGACGTGGACCTGGTCTCGTCGCCCGGCATCCACGTGTCGTTCGACCACGGCGTCGGCCTCACGGTGTGGGGCGTGGTGATCCGGAGCCCCTCCTCCGCCCGCAACACCGACGGGATCGACCCGGCGGGCGCGACCGACGTGACCATCGCGCGCTCGTGGATCAGCGCCGGCGACGACGGCATCGCGATCAAGGCGGGCAGCGCGCCGTCCGCCCACATCAGCATCGTCGGCGACCACCTCTTCGGCACCCACGGCATCTCGATCGGCAGCGAGACGACGGCCGGGGTGAGCGACGTGCTCGTGGCGGACGACACGGTCAGCGGCCGGGACGCGTTCGGCGCCCTGAGCGTCGCGGCGGGCGGCATCCGCATCAAGAGCGCGGCGGGCGTCGGAGGCCCGGTGCGCGACGTCGAGTACCGCGACGTGTGCGTCGACGAGGCGAAGTACCCGATCGTCGTCGACTCCAGCTACGGCACGGCCGCGGGCGACGCGCTGCCCGTCTTCCAGGGGATCACCGTGGACGGATTCCGCGCGACCCGGTCGCTGCACCTCGCGTCGTCGTCGCTCGAGGGCTACGACGCGGCCCACGCGCTCGGCCTCGCGCTCCGGCGCACGTCGGTGGACGCCGCCCCGGTCGGCGCCGCGTACGCCGACATCACGACGGCGGGCGCGACGTTCGGCGGCGTGCCGCTGACGTCGACGCGTCCCGACGTGCGGATCACCGCCGGGCCCGCGGCGGGCAGCCCG
>NZ_JAVCVL010000372.1:0-1313 GCF_032917815.1 Clavibacter sp. MX14-G9D
GCCGCAGCCCTCGCGTCCGGCGCCTGCTCCCGCTCCGGCGCCTGCTCCCGCCCCGGCTCCCGCGCCGGCGCCGGCTCCCGCTCCGTCCGGCAACGCCGCGCAGGTCGCCATCGCGTTCGCGAAGGCCCAGCTCGGCGAGCCGTACGTGCTCGGCGGCGCCGGCCCGAACCAGTGGGACTGCTCGGGCCTCGTGATGATGGCGTACCGGGCAGCCGGCATCGACGTCGGCAGCCACTCGGTGAGCTCGCAGTACAACAGGATGCAGGCGCAGGGCCGGCTCGTGCCGTTCTCGCAGCGCCAGGCCGGCGACATCGTCTTCTGGAACAGCGGCAACGGGTTCTACCACGACGCCATCTCGCTCGGCGGGGACACCATCATCGCGGCGCCGAAGCCCGGTGACGTGGTCAAGATCCAGGGGCTCTGGGGCGGCCGCGACCTCATGCCCTACGTGGGCCGCCCGGGCTGATCCCGTCCCGCGCCGCGTCCCCGGCACGCACGACGACGCCCGCCGCACCCGCATCTGCTGCGGGTGGGCGGGCGTCGTCGTGTCAGGCGCGGACGCGGGTCAGGCGTCCTCCTCCGGCTCGCCGGCGTGGCCGTCGTGGCCGCCCTCGGCCTGGAGCTTCTCGAAGCCGGCCTGCACGATGCGCTCGGCCTCCGCGGCGTCGCCCCAGCCCTCTGTCTTGACCCACTTGCCGGGCTCGAGGTCCTTGTAGCGCTCGAAGAAGTGCTCGATCTCGTTGCGGACCTGCTGCGGCACGTCCTCGATGTCCTGGATGTGGGCCCAGCGCGGGTCCTTCGCGGGGACGGTGATGACCTTGGAGTCGATGCCGGCCTCGTCGCTCATGTTGAAGACGCCCACGGGGCGGACGGCGACGCCGACGCCGGGGAAGACCGGGTACTCGAGCAGCACGAGCGCGTCGACCGGGTCCCCGTCGAGGCCGAGGGTGTTCTCGAAGTAGCCGTAGTCGGTGGGGTAGACGAACGACGTGAAGAGCACGCGGTCGAGGTACACGCGGCCCGTCTCGTGGTCGACCTCGTACTTGTTGCGGGACCCCTTGGGGATTTCGACGACGACGTCGTAGCTGGCCATGCGTGTGCTCCTCGTGGTTCTGCCGTGGGCGGGATGCTGCCATAACGTTAGTGGATGCCCTCCGAGCGACCCCGTCTCACGCCCGCCGTCGCGGACCTCCGACGGGCGGTGCGGGAGGCCCTCGCGGAGCTGCCCGCGGCGGCCGCCGGCCCCGTGCTCGTCGCGCTCTCGGGCGGCGCGGACTCCCTCGCCCTCGCGGCCGCTGCGGCCTTCGAGGGGC
>NZ_JAVCVL010000373.1:0-1301 GCF_032917815.1 Clavibacter sp. MX14-G9D
TCCGCTCGGCCTCGCGGCGGGCGGCGTTCGCCTTCTCCCGGATCTCCCGGGTGCGGTCGCGGTCGGCGGTGCTCTTCGTGCTCATGCGTGGTCCTCGTGCTCTGTCGTGGGTCGGATGGTGGTCGGGGAGTGGTCGGTGCGGGTGCGGGTGCGGGTGCGCGATCGGGAGCCGGGCGGCGGCCGGGCGCCGGCGCGGCGCGGCGCGGGGGTCACAGGAGGGTGTCCCCGACGAAGCCGCCGGGCGCGCAGCCGGGCGGGATGGCGAAGACCGCGGAGCCGACGGGCGTGATCCACTCGTTCAGCAGGTCGAGCTCGTCCAGCCGGCGCTGCAGCGGGACGAACTGCGCATCGACGTCACGCTGGTAGGAGACGAACAGGAGCCCGGAGTCGGAGACGCTCCCGTCCGCGGCCGGTGCCTGGTCGTAGTTGTAGCCGCGGCGGAAGATGCGCTCGTCGGGGTCGTCCGACCGGGCCCGGCGGATGTGCGCGAAATCCGGGATCACGGGGAAGCCGAGGGGCGTGGTCGCCGCGAGGTCGGGCTCGTCGTGCTCCCGGGTGCCGGTCAGCGGCGCGCCCTCGGCGAGCGTGCGGCCGACGGCCTGCTCGCGGCCGGAGCGGTCGAGGCCGTCCCACGCGTCGAGGTCCATGGAGATGCGGCGGAGCACGAGGCCCGTCCCGCCCTCGAGCCACGCGGGTCCGCCGCCGCCCCAGACGAGGCGCTCGTGGTCCGGGCTCCCGGGCTGCAGGTTGACGGTGCCGTCCACCTGGCCGAACAGGTTCCGCATGGTCGTGCCGGCGGCCTCGGATCCGGCGGCGCGGCGGAAGCCCGGCTGCGACCACCGGAGGGAGGCGAACGAGCGGGCGTCCTTCAGCAGCATCCGCGTCGCGTGGGCGAGGGTCAGCGGGTCGTCGGCGCCGACGTGGACCAGCAGGTCCCCGTCCGAGTAGGCCGGGTCGAGCCGGTCGACCGTGAAGGCGGGGAGGGGTCGGAGCCACGTCGGCGCGGCGGACGGGCCCGCCGCGCGCCGGACGAGCTCCGGGCCGAACCCGAACGTCACCGTCAGGCGCGCGGCGACGGCCGCGAGCTCCGGCTCGGAGTCGGCCAGCGCCGCCTCGCCCCGGGTGAGCCGCGACGCGTCGTCCGAGAGCACCGACATCATCCGCCGCAGCGCCGCCCGGTCGGTCCCGGGGTGCAGGTCGAGGGCGAGGAACACGGCGTGCGCCTGCGGCGGGGTGTCGATCCCGGCCTGCCGCGCACCGTGGAAGGGCTCGCGCGCCGCGCCCACGTCGAGCGGGGCGGC
>NZ_JAVCVL010000374.1:0-1287 GCF_032917815.1 Clavibacter sp. MX14-G9D
GACGCGCCGCCGCGCACCGGCTCCCGCACGCCGTGCAGCGTCCGCCCGGGCTCCGCTCCGGACGGGACCCGCACCGCCCCAGCACAACCCGCACATCCGCACGTTCCGCACCACCCGACCCGCCGCCCGCGCGATCCCCGCCGGCACAGCACCCGAGGACCCACCGTGACCCGTCTCCCGCTCCGCAGATCCGCCCTCCCGTCCCTCGCGCTCGCGAGCGCCGCCGTGATGCTCCTCGCGGGCTGCGCCGCCGGGGAGGGCTCGTCCGTCGCCCCCGCCGCCGCCTCCGCGGACCCGGCCGGCTGGAGCGCCGACACGCTCACCGTCGACTGGGCCACCTACAACCCGCTGAGCCTCATCGTGAAGGACCAGGGCCTCCTCGAGGCGCGCCTCGGATCCGACGTGCAGGTCGACTGGGTGCAGTCCGCGGGCTCGAACAAGGCCAACGAGCTCCTCCGCGCCGGTGCCGTCGACGTCGGCTCCACCGCCGGGTCCGCCGCGCTCCTCGCCCGGGCGAACGGGTCGCCCATCCGCACGATCGACGTGTACTCGCAGCCCGAGTGGACCGCGATCGTCGTGCCGGAGGGCTCGCCGATCACGAGCGTCGACCAGCTGCGCGGCGCCGACATCGCCGCCACGAAGGGCACCGACCCCTACTTCTTCCTGCTGCAGACGCTCGAGGAGGCCGGCATCCCCGTGTCCGACGTGACCATCCAGAACCTCCAGCACGCCGACGGCCGCGCCGCGCTCGAGAACGGCTCCGTCGACGCGTGGTCCGGGCTCGACCCGCTCATGGCCGCGAGCCAGGCGGAGGCGGGCTCGACGCTCCTGTACCGCAACGTCGACTTCGCGACCTACGGGTTCCTCAACGCCACCCAGTCGTTCCTCGACGCGTCGCCCGACCTCGCGCAGGCGGTCGTCGACGCGTACGAGGAGGCCCGCGCCTGGGCGGTGGAGCACCCGGACGAGACCGCGGCGATCCTCGCGGAGGCCGCCGCCATCGACCCCGCCGTCGCGTCCACCGTCATCGACCGGACCAACCTCGGCGTCGACCCCGTCCCCGGCGACGCCCAGCGCGCCGTGCTCGAGCGCGTCGGCCCGATCCTCGTCGAGTCCGGCGACGTCCCCGACCAGGCGCGGGTCGACACGGCGCTCGACGAGCTGTTCGAGCCGCAGTACGCGGAGTCCGCGGACGCCGGCGCCGTGGCGGCCGGATGACCGCCCTCGGCACGGCTCCGCGCGCGGACGCGGCCGTCGAGGAGGGCGGGGCCGCGCGGCCGGCGACCC
>NZ_JAVCVL010000375.1:0-1272 GCF_032917815.1 Clavibacter sp. MX14-G9D
GCGGCACGCTCGTCGGATCGGCGGACGTCGGGGCGGGCGGCGGCTACGCGCGGAGCGAGCTGCGCTGCGGCGGCCAGGGCGCCTGGACCGACGCGTCGTCCGGTGCCGCCGGCTCCTGCGCGATCCCCGGGACCGGCGAGCGGATCCTCGAGGTGCGCGTGACCGCCAACTCGGGCACCCTGTACACGTACGCCCACCGCGGATGACGGCCGGACCCGCGGCCCGCACGCCGGAGACGGCGGCCGCACCCGAGAGGCACGCCCCCATGACGATGACCGCCGACGAGGCCCGCGCCTTCCAGGACGAGTTCGCGCGCCTGGTGCGCAGCGTGGAGCAGGTGCTGCTCGGCAAGTCGCACGTGGTGCGGCTCGCCTTCACGGCCATGGTCACGGGCGGGCACCTCCTCCTCGAGGACGTGCCGGGCACGGGCAAGACCTCGCTCGCGCGCGCCATGGCCCAGACCGTCGACGGGACCCACAGCCGGGTGCAGTTCACGCCGGACGTGCTGCCCGGCGACATCACGGGCGTCAGCGTCTACGACCAGCGGACGGGCGAGTTCGAGTTCCACCGCGGTCCCGTGTTCGCGAGCATCGTGCTGGCCGACGAGATCAACCGCGCGAGCCCGAAGACCCAGTCGGCCCTCCTCGAGGTGATGGAGGAGGGCCGCGTCACGGTCGACGGCACGCCGCACGACGTGGGCGAGCCGTTCATGGTCATCGCCACGCAGAACCCCGTCGAGCAGGCGGGCACGTACGCGCTGCCCGAGGCGCAGCTCGACCGCTTCCTGCTGCGCACCTCCATCGGGTACCCCGACCACGAGTCGATGCTGCGGATCCTGCAGGGCTCGGCCGTGAGCGCCCACGACGTGACCCTCGAGCCCGTCGCCTCGGCCGCGGCCGTGCGGGCGATGCAGGAGCGCGCGCAGACCGTGCACGTGGATCCCGCGGTGGCGGACTACGTCGTCCGCCTCGTCGACGCGACCCGCACGGCGCCCGAGGTGCGGCTCGGCGCGAGCGTCCGGGGCGCCCTCGCGCTGCTGCGCGCGTCGCGCACCTGGGCCGCCGCCGACGGCCGGCACTACGTGGTGCCGGACGACGTGAAGGCGCTCGCCGAGCCCGTGCTCGCGCATCGCCTGCTGCTGGATCCCGAGGCCGAGTTCGACGGGGTCACGCCCACCAGCGTGCTGTCGCAGATCCTCATCGAGACCGCGCCGCCGCGCGACCGGCACCCGGGGGCGCCGTCCGCGGGCGGCGCCGACGCCGCGGGCGCGCG
>NZ_JAVCVL010000376.1:0-1270 GCF_032917815.1 Clavibacter sp. MX14-G9D
CACCGTCGCCCCGACGTCCGCCCCCGCGCCCTCGGCGTCCGCGGCCCCCGCCGCCGCCGACGGCGCCACCGGCGACCCGGCCGCCTCCGGCGAGGACGCCCGGTGCACCGTCGAGCAGCTGACCGGATCCATCGCGCCCGCCTCCGGACCCGGCGGCGACCCCGGCGAGGGCACGGGGATGAGCCAGCAGCGCGTCACCGTGGTCGTCGCCAACTCGTCCTCCGCCGCCTGCAGCCTGCAGGGCTGGCCGGGCGTCTCCTTCGTCGGCGGCGGCGACGGCACGCAGCTCGGCGTCCCCGCGACGCTCGACCGCGCCGCCGACCACCCGACCGTGCGGCTGGCTCCCGGCGCCTCCGCCCAGGCGCCTCTGCGCTACACGGAGCCGGGCGTCTACGCCGACGCCGAGTGCGGCACGACCGACGCCGACGGCCTGCGCGTCTACCCGCCCGGATCCACCGCGTCGCTCTTCATCGCGTGGCCGCAGGCGGCGTGCACCACCGCGGACCACGCCCTGCTCGAGGTGGGCGCCTTCGTCGCGTCCTCCTGATCCGCGACGCCCGCGCGGGTCGGCTCAGGCGTCGGCGGGCCGAGTCGCCGGCGGCAGCAGGCCCAGCTCCATCGCCAGCGTGACCGCCCGGGTCCGGTCGCCGACGCCGAGCTTCTCGAACACGTGCAGCAGGTGCGTCTTCACGGTCGCGGGCGTCACGTGCAGCTCGGCGGCGATGCGGGCGTTGGTGCGGCCGATCGCGACGAGGGCCAGCACCTCGGTCTCCCGGGGGCTGAGGGCCGGCACGGGGGCGCGCGGCTCCGCCGCCGGGCGGGCGACCTCGCGCACGAGCAGCGCCGCGATGGCGGGCGCGAGGGCCACCTCGCCGCGCGCGACGGCGCGGACGCCCGCGAGGATCTCGTCCTCCGGCGCGGCCTTCAGCAGGTACCCGCGGGCGCCCGCCTCGATGGCGGTGAGGATGCTCGCGTCCGTCTCGTAGGTCGTGAGCACGAGCACGCGCACGTCCGGCGCCTCCTCGCGGATGCGGGTGGTGGCGCCGACGCCGTCGAGGACGGGCATGCGGAGGTCCATGAGGACGACGTCCGGCCGCTCGGCGCGCGCGAGGGCGACGGCCGCCGCGCCGTCGGCCGCCTGGCCCACCACCTCGATGCCCTCCGCGGAGGCGAGGAGGGCGGCGAGGCCGGCCCGCACGACGGGGTGGTCGTCGACGACGGCCACGCGGATGGGACCCGCGGTCATGCGCGTGCCGGCGTGGAGGCGGGC
>NZ_JAVCVL010000377.1:0-1261 GCF_032917815.1 Clavibacter sp. MX14-G9D
CGGCGACGAGGATCACGTCGACGCGGATCCCGCGCGCCCGGGCCCGCGCCGCGGCGACCTCCACCGACGCGAGGCAGCGCCCCACGAGGTCCTCCTCGTCCCGCGCCGGGATGACCACCGCGACGGCCTGGACGGCGCGCGCCGTCGCCGTCCGCGCGTCCGGGACCCCGCTCGCGAGGCCGGTCACCGGAGCCCCGTGCGCGCCGCGACCGAGCGGGGATCGGCGGCCAGCACCTCGAGCAGGAAGTCGTCCTCCTCGTGCCGGAGGATGCGCGTCAGCCCGGGGACCGTGGCGAGCCGCGCGTGCACCTCGTCGCCGGACCGGCGGAAGTCGCCCTCGGGGTGCCGCCAGTGGCAGGCGACGAGGGTGCCGGATGCGCCGAGGGCCCCGGGCAGGGCGGCGAGGACGCGGTCGAGGGCGGCGTCGTCGAGGTAGTACCCGACCTCGCTCATCACGACGAGGTCGAAGGCGCCCTCCGGCCAGTCGGCGCCGACGTCGCGCACCTCCACCTGCACGTGCCGCGCGTCGGCGAGGCGCGCCCGGGCCCGCGCGACGGCCGTCGGCGCGACGTCGACCGCCCGCAGCGCGTCCACGCGCTCGGCGAGGCCCGCGGTCGTCACCCCGATGGAGCACCCGATCTCGAGCGCCCGCCCGTACCGCTCGTCGGGGAGGGCGGCGAGGGTCGCGAGGCGCTTGCGGCGCTCGTACCAGCGGGTGGTGACGCGCCACGGGTCGGCGTCGCGGACGTAGGCGGCGTCGAAGCGGGCGGCGACGGTGTCGGTGTCGGTGTCGGTGTCGGTGGAGGCGGTCGAGGCCGCAGCGGGGGGCGCGGCCGGGGGTGCGGGCGTCGGCACGATGAGGACCTCCCGGTCCCGGTCCGCATTGCGCAGGTACCCCGCCTGCAGCACCGCGCGGTCCTCGGGTGCGGGGGAGAGCGGGCGCACCTGGCTCGCGTGCGCCGCGACCGCCGCGCGCTTGGCGGTCCGCGTCGCCGTGTCCAGCGGAAGCGCCCGGAGGTCGGCCCACGGGACGCGCGGGTCGTCGGGCGTCGCCCAGTGCCACATCCACACGGGGTACTCCACCAGCCGGATCCCGCGCTCGACCGGCAGGCCCGCCACCAGCTCCGCCACGACCTCGCCGACGACGCGGTGGTCGCGATGGCCGTCGCCCCGCCAGGGCGCCGCGACCCAGGTGCCGGGTGCCGCGTCGTCGAGCAGCGCGGCGAGGTCGGCGCGCACCGCCTCGCGGCGCTCGCGGACC
>NZ_JAVCVL010000378.1:0-1241 GCF_032917815.1 Clavibacter sp. MX14-G9D
GCCGCCGGCTCGCGCGTCCGCCGCGCCCGCGCCCTCGCCGGATGCGGTGCCGCCCACGACGGCGCCGCAGGTCGTGCAGGGCACAGGCGTCGTGCCGACCCGCGTCGCGATCCCCGACATCGACCTCGACCAGCCGCTCATCGACCTGGGCATCGCCCCGGACGGCCGCATGGAGGTGCCCGTCGACTTCGACGACGTCGGCTGGTTCACGGGAGGCGGGCGCCCGGGCGGCCGCGGACCCACCGTGATCGCCGCGCACGTCGACTCGCGCGTCGGCCCGGCCGCGTTCGCGCGGCTGGCGGAGCTCGAGGTGGGCGACGAGGTGCAGGTGGCGGACGTCGACGGCGGCACGACGCGCTACGCCGTCACGGAGGTCGCCGACTTCGCCAAGGCCGACTTCCCCACGGCGCGGGTCTTCGGCGCGCAGCCCACGGACCAGCTGCGGCTCATCACCTGCGGCGGGATCTTCGACCGCAGCGTGGGCCACTACGAGGACAACCGCGTCGTGTTCGCGGAGCCCGTGGGCTGATCCGCGCCCCGGCTCAGCCCACGGGCTCCGCGGGGCCGCCCGCCGCGTCCGCGAGTCCCGCGCGCAGCCGGGCGGTGCGCTCGCGCACGAGCTCGATGCGCGCCTCGTCGAGCGCGGCGGTGGCGACCAGCGCCCGGGTGCCGGCGAGGGCGACCCGCACCAGCGCCACGAGCGCGACCGCGGCCAGGGCCACGAGCGCGACGCCGAGGAGCAGGGGGATCGACCAGACGAGGTCGTAGGCGCTCGGCATGAGGATGCTGTCGGTCGTGCCGTCCATCTCCGGGCGCCCGCTCAGACCGTGGGCCCGATGGGAGCGTCCGGCCCCGTGGGACCGCCGACGGGGGAGTACGGGCCGCCTGCACCGTCCCCGTCGTCGGCCTGCAGCCGCGCGGTCTGCTCGCGCACGAGCTCCCGCCGCGCCTCCTGCAGCTCCGTCGTGACGACGAGCGCCCGCCGCGCGGTGAGCGCGAGGCGGATGAGCACCACGAGCGCGAGCACCCCCAGGGCCACGAGGGCCAGGATCACGAGGACGTACAGGGCGATGCCGATGCTGGCGCCGGGGGAGGGGATCATGCCGACGACGGTATATGACCCCAGGGTCGCGTGCGGGGCCGGTTCCGCCCGTCGTGGTGCGACGACGGGCCCGGCCTCGGGGGAGGGACCGGGCCCGCCCCGGCCGACCGCGACGCGCCCGCCGCCCGCCGCGGGCCCG
>NZ_JAVCVL010000379.1:0-1230 GCF_032917815.1 Clavibacter sp. MX14-G9D
CAGGCCGCCGCCACGCTCCTCGCGGACCTCGACGACGACGGCGTCGCGACGCATCCGGAGGTCGCCGCCGCGCTCGCCTCCTGGCCCGCCGCCGGCCTCCCGGGGGTCGACGAGCTCGCCCGCCTCGCTCCGCCCGCTCCCCTCGCGGCCGTCCCGCGCGTCGACGCCGACGAGGTCGACCGCCACGCGGGCGAGAGCGCGTTCGGCTCCGTGGTCGCCGTCGCGGCCCTCGTGGACGAGCTCATGCGGGAGCCCGCCCGCGAGCTCAGCCGCGGCGGCATGTCCCTGCCCGACGCGCGCCGTCTCGCCGCCGCCGTCGGCGCCGACCTCGACGACGTGCCCGTCGTCCTCTCCATCGCCGACCGCGCGGGACTGGTGGCCCGCACGGGCCGCACGTGGAACGCGACGGCGGAGTCCGCGTCCTGGTCCCCCCGACCGACCGCCGAGCGCTGGGAGGCGCTGGCCGCGTCGTGGCTCGACGCCCTGACGCCGGCGACGCGCGGCATCCTGTCCGAGCGCGCGGACACGTCGTGGGGCGCGGGTCTCGTCGACGGCGTCCTGTGGCGGTTCCCCGGCGGATCCGCCTGGATCGGCGAGCGCATCACGGCCTTCACGCGCGACGCCGGCCTCCTCGGCATCACCACGGGCGACGTCCCGAGCTCGGCCGGCCGGGCGCTGCTCACCTCGGGAGCGCGGGCGGCAGCCGCCGCCCTCGCCCCGCACCTGCCCGCCGAGGTCGATCGCGTGTACCTGCAGCACGACCTCACGGTGGTCTCACCGGGACCGCTGGATCCCGCCGTCGAGTCGCGCCTCCTCGCCGTCGCCGACGCGGAGGGCCGGGGGCTCGCGGCGAGCTACCGCGTCTCAGCCGCGTCCGTCACGCGCGCCCTCGCCGCGGGCGGCACCGTCGACGGCATCCGGGCGTTCCTCACGGGCATCTCGCTGACCGGCATCCCCCAGCCGCTCGACTACCTCCTCGACGAGACCGCCGCGCGCTTCGGGCGCCTGCGGGTACGGCCCGCCGCGCCCTCCGACACCGCGCCGGCGGGGACCCGCACCGCCGTCCTCTCGGATGACGCCGCGCTCCTCGCCACCCTCCTCGTCGACCGGGACCTGGCGCCGCTGCGGCTCGTGCGCGCGGGGGACGACGTGCTCACGTCGGCGGCGGCGCCGGACGCCGTCGAGCGCGCGCTCGCGGGAGCCCGCCTCGCTCCCGTCCGGGAGGACGCG
>NZ_JAVCVL010000038.1:0-17107 GCF_032917815.1 Clavibacter sp. MX14-G9D
CGACATCCGGCGGAAGCGCCCGGCGTGTCGTCCCGGCGCACCGGGACGCGGCACGACGCCGGGTACCGGACCCGAGGCGGAGGGCGCGCGCGGCGCCACGCAGTCCGCGGGCCCGGCCTCGGACGACGGGGAGGCGGACGCGCATCCCGCGCCCGACCGACGCCGCGCCGAGCAGGCCGGACAGCAGTCCGACCACGACACCTGGACACCGCCCACCCGCGAACGGGAACCCGACTACTGATGACGCACGCACCCGAACACCGCCCCCCCGCCTCCGACCGGCCGGCCTCCGGATCCGCTGGCTCCGGCGGACCCGGCGGACCCGGCGGCCCCGCATCCGATGCTCCCGGTCCCACAGTCGGCCGGGTCGCCCGGCGCCCCCGCTCGGTGGCGCTCCTGGCGCTCGCCCTGGTCATCGCCGCAGGCTTCGCCGCCCTCGGCCAGTGGCAGCTGGCTCGCGCGGTCGAGTCCGGCGTCGTCATCGAGCGCGACACGGAGACGGCGCTCCCGCTCGGGACCCTGGTCGAGCCGCAGGGCTACGTCACGGACCGGTCCGCGGGCCACATGGTCACGGTGTCCGGCACCCTCGTCCCCGGCGACCTCGTCGTCGTCGCCGACCGCCGGAACGGCGACCGCACCGGTGCCTGGGTCGTGGGGCACCTCGCCATCACGGACGCCGGCGTCCCCGCGGATCCCGACCCCGACGCCCTGCCGGACAGCGTTCCCGTGGCGCTCGGCTGGGCCGCGACGGACGAGGAGGCTGCGCGCGTGGCCGCCGCCATGGACGCGGGCGACGGGATGCCCACCGGGGTCGTCGAGGTCGTCGGCCGCTTCCTGCCCAGCGAGCAGCCGGAGCCGCCGGGCTCGGGCCAGGACCCCGAGCGCATGACGCGGCTCAGCACCGCGGCGCTCGTGAACCTCTGGCCGGGCGATGTCGGCGCCGTCTACAACGGGTTCATCGTCGCCTCCGCGCCCGTCGCGGGTCTCGAGGCCATCGACTCCCCGCCGCCGAGCGAGGCGGTGCAGCTCAACTGGCTCAACATCTTCTACGCGGCGGAGTGGGCGGTCTTCGCGATCTTCGCGATCGTCATCTGGTATCGCACCGTCCGCGACACGTGGACGCGGGAGCAGCCCGGCTACCGCGAGGACGAGGACGAGGAGGACGAGGACGAGGAGGACGACGACGCGTCCCCCGGCGACGACCTCGACGCCCCCGTCGGGTCCGCCCTCCCGGGGGCCGCCCGCCCCGGGGGCCGCGCAGACGCCGACCGGTAGGATCGCCCCATGGCCTACGGACTCAAGCGCTCCGACGTCCCGCAGATCCGGAGGGTCCTCGCCTTCTACCGCGTCATGGCGTTCATCACCGGCGCGTTCCTCCTGCTCCTCGTCGTGGAGATGGGCTTCAAGTACCTGCCCGGCTTCCAGTTCGTGGACGGCTCGCTGCAGTACCTCGCGGGCGCGGGCTACGAGCTGGAGCTGAACGGACCGTCCGGCTTCCTGGCGCTGTCGCCCGCCGACACGCTCACGGGCACCAACCTGAGCCTCATCATCCAGATCGCCCACGGCAACATCTACGTGGTCTACCTCATCAGCGACTTCCTGCTGTGGCAGAGGATGCGCTGGTCGTTCACGCGCTTCATCCTCATCGCGGCGGGCGGCGTCGTGCCGTTCCTCTCCTTCGTGGTGGAGGCGCGCATCGCCCGCCAGGTGCGGGAGACCATCGCGAGGCTCGAGGCGCCGCGCCGCGCGGCCCCGACCGGCGGCGCCGACGATCCCGATCCCCGACCCATCGACCCGACCACCACCACGGAGGCCACCACTTGAGCGTCGACAACCCCACGAACCAGCGCCCCGTCCTCGTCGTCGACTTCGGCGCCCAGTACGCGCAGCTGATCGCCCGCCGCGTCCGCGAGGCCAACGTGTACTCGGAGATCGTGCCGTCCACGATCACCGCGGAGGAGATCCGCGCGAAGGACCCCTCGGGCATCGTGCTGAGCGGCGGCCCGTCCAGCGTCTACGAGGAGGGGTCGCCCGGCCTCGACGAGGGCATCCTCGACCTCGGGGTCCCGGTGCTCGGCATCTGCTACGGCTTCCAGGTGATGGCCCGCGCGCTCGGCGGCGAGGTGGCGCACACCGGCCAGCGCGAGTACGGATCCACCGCGGTCACGCTCACGCCTGGAAGCACCCTCCTCGACGGCCAGCCCGACGACCAGACCGTGTGGATGAGCCACGGCGACTCGGTGTCGAAGGCCCCCGAGGGCTTCGAGGTCCTCGCATCCAGCGCCTCGACGCCCGTCGCCGCCTTCGCGAGCGACGAGCGCCGCCTGTACGGCGTGCAGTGGCACCCCGAGGTCAAGCACAGCGCGCACGGCCAGGCCGTGCTCGAGAACTTCCTGCACCGCGCCGCGGGCATCCCCGGCGACTGGAACAGCGGCAACGTCATCGCCGAGCAGGTCGAGCGCATCCGCGCCCAGGTCGGCGACGCCCGCGTCATCTGCGGCCTCTCCGGCGGCGTCGACTCGGCCGTGGCCGCGGCGATCGTGCACCGCGCGGTCGGCGACCAGCTCACCTGCGTGTTCGTCGACCACGGACTCCTCCGCCAGGACGAGCGCCGCCAGGTCGAGGAGGACTACGTGGCCGCCACGGGCGTCCGCCTCGTCACCGTCGACGCGGCCGAGCAGTTCCTCGACGGACTCGCGGGGGTCACGGATCCCGAGGCGAAGCGCAAGATCATCGGCCGCGAGTTCATCCGGTCGTTCGAGGGCGCCGCGGAGGCGCTCGTGCTCGAGGCGAAGGCCGACGGCGAGCCGATCCGCTTCCTCGTGCAGGGCACGCTGTACCCGGACGTCGTGGAGTCCGGCGGCGGCACGGGCACCGCGAACATCAAGAGCCACCACAACGTCGGCGGCCTCCCCGAGGACCTCAAGTTCGAGCTCGTCGAGCCGCTCCGCACGCTGTTCAAGGACGAGGTGCGCGCCATCGGCCGTGAGCTCGGCCTCCCCGAGGTCATCGTGGGACGCCAGCCGTTCCCCGGCCCCGGCCTCGGCATCCGCATCGTCGGCGAGGTCACGGCCGAGCGCCTCGAGCTGCTGCGCAAGGCCGACGCCATCGCGCGGGCCGAGCTCAGCGCGGCCGGCCTCGACCAGGAGATCTGGCAGTGCCCGGTCGTGCTCCTCGCGGACGTCCGCTCCGTCGGCGTGCAGGGCGACGGCCGTACGTACGGCCACCCCATCGTGCTGCGCCCCGTCTCCAGCGAGGACGCCATGACCGCGGACTGGACCCGCCTGCCGTACGACGTGCTGGCGCGCATCTCCAACCGCATCACGAACGAGGTCGACGGCGTGAACCGCGTCGTGCTCGACGTCACGTCGAAGCCGCCGGGCACCATCGAGTGGGAGTGATCCTCCCGCTCCGGCCCTGACGCCGGCGCTGGACGACGAAGGCCGCTCCCCGAGGGGAGCGGCCTTCGTCGTTCTGCCGGTCCGCGGTGCTGCGCCGCGGACCGGCGGTGGTGCTAGTTGTTGCCGCGCAGGATGGCGAACAGGCGGAGCAGCTCGACGTACAGCCACACGATGGTGACGACGAGGCCGAAGGCCGCGGTCCACCCGTACCGACGGGGAGCGCCCGAGCGGACGCCGCGCTGGATGAAGTCGAAGTCGAGGACCAGCGAGTACGAGGCCAGGAGCACGACGAAGATGCCGAGGATCACGCCGAGCGGGATGCCGAACACCGTCTCGCTGCGGAGGCCGAACGGGCTGTCCAGGACGCCGAACGCCGTGAGGGCGAAGTTGATGACCGAGAAGAGCAGGTAGCCGACCATGGCGACCAGGAAGATCTTGGTGGCCTTCTTGGAGGCGCGGATCTTGCCGCTGCGGAAGAGCAGCAGCACCGTCGCGAAGACGGCCGCCGTGCCGAGGACGGCCTGCGTCGCGACACCCGGATAGATGTTGTCGAAGACGCGGGAGATGCCACCCACGAAGAGCCCCTCGAACGCCGCGTAGGCGACGATGAGCGGGACCGACGGCTCCTTCTTGAAGGAGTTGACGAGGCCGAGGACGAGACCGCCGATGGCGCCGAGCATGGCGAGGGGGAGCGCGAGCGGACCCGAGATCCATGCGACGGCGCCGAGCACCACGACGATGGCGAGCAGGCTGACCGTCTTCACGGTCGTGTCCTCGAAGGTCATCCGGTCGGTCTGGACCGAGGTCGCCGAGGGGCGGTTGTAGAGCTCGTCGAGGCTCTCCGGGGTCACCTCCCTCGTCGGCTGCGCACCCCGGCCGTTGAAGACCGGGTTGTTGGAGAACGTGGGGTTGGCCATGGTCCTTCTACTCTCAGTGGTGGATGAACGTGATTGCCGACGAATTTAGCCGACCAGCCTGGGAAACCACTCGCGCGGCCTCCGTATTTCCTCGGATGGGCACGCGCTCTCCGTCCACCTGGCGCCTGTAGCGTCCCCCGCGTGGATCACGCCCGTCGCCCCCGTCCCCTCGTCATCGCCCATCGCGGCGCCAGCGGCCACCGTCCGGAGCACTCGGCCGCGGCCGTGCGGCTCGGCTTCGCCCAGGGGGCGGACGCCGTCGAGCCGGACCTCGTGGCGTCGTCCGACGGGGTGCTCGTCATCCGGCACGAGAACGAGCTGTCGGGCACGACCGACGTCGCCGACCGCCCGGAGCTCGCGGACCGGCGGACGACGCGCCTCGTCGACGGCGTCGAGCGCACCGGCTGGTTCACCGAGGACATGACGTGGGCCGAGATCCGCACGCTCCGCTGCCGGGAGCGGATCCCCGCGGTGCGCCCGGCCAGCGCGGCCCACGACGACGAGGAGACCGTGCTGTCGCTGCCGGACCTGCTGCGGATCATCGACCAGGAGTCCGCGCGCCACGGCCGCCCGCTCGGCATGGTCGCGGAGATCAAGCACGCCACGCACTTCCAGGCGCTCGGCCTGCCGCTCGACGAGCTGCTCGCCCGCGACCTCGGCGCGCACGGCTGGGCGGAGGACGCGTCCCGGCTCACGGTCGAGGCCTTCGAGCGCGACGTGCTGCTGCGCGTCCGCGCGCGCGGCCTCGCGGCACGGCTCGTCTACCTGCTCGAGGGGCGCGGCCGACCCGCGGACGAGGTCGCCCGGGTCGGCGACCGCGCGGTCACCTTCGACGAGCAGCTGACCGACGCGGGGCTGGCCGCGCTCGCCGCGGAGGTCGACGGGATCAGCGTCGGCGTGGAGCGCATCGTGGCCGCTGCCGGGTTCGGTGCGGCATCCGCCGGGGCGGGGGCGGGGGCGGCGGCGGGGGCGGCGGCTCGGGGGACGACCGTGACGACACCCGTGACGGCACCGGGGGTGCAGGTGGCCGGCGCGGTCGGTGGCGGCGTCCCCGGCGTCGCACCCGTCTCCGACCTCGTCGAGCGCGCGCACCGAGCCGGGCTGTCGGTCCTCACGTGGACGCTGCGGCCGGAGAACGCGTTCCTGCCCCGGCCGCTCCGGAGCGCCGGGCCGCGTTCGGCGCACGGCGACCACCGCACCCACTGGGGGCGGCTCCTGGACGCGGGGGTCGACGGCGTCTTCGCCGACCACCCGGACCTCGCGGTGCGCCTGGTCGCGGAGCGGGCGGCCGCGGCGGGGCGCTGACGCGGACCCGGGCCCGGCCGGGCGTCGGGGGCAGCGCCTAGGATCGAAGCCGACATGAGTGCCGACCCCGCCGCCCTTCGCCCCTCCAGCACGCCGATCATCCTGGACGGCCGTGCGGGCGCCGACGGCGGAGCGGGCGCCCCTGCGGATCCGCTCCTCGAGGGCCTCAACCCCGAGCAGCGCGAGGCCGTCGTCTACCGCGGTCCGGCGCTCCTCATCGTCGCCGGCGCCGGTTCCGGCAAGACGCGCGTGCTCACGCACCGCATCGCGAGTCTCATCGAGTCCCGGGAGGCGTGGCCGAGCCAGATCCTCGCCATCACCTTCACGAACAAGGCCGCCGCCGAGATGCGCGAGCGCGTCGAGTCGCTGCTCGGCCAGGCCTCCGAGGGCATGTGGATCTCGACGTTCCACTCCGCGTGCGTGCGCATCCTGCGGCGCGAGGCGGAGGCCTTCGGCTTCACCCAGAACTTCACGATCTACGACTCGGCCGACTCGCGGGTGCTCATCAAGCGGATCATCAAGCAGCTCGACGCGGACACGCTGGGCTTCACGGTCTCGTCCGTCTCGGGTCGCATCTCGAAGCTCAAGAACGAGCTGTCGGACGCGGACACGTTCGCGCGGACGGCGAACTTCCAGGATCCGGCCGAGGCCATGTTCGTGGAGATCTTCCGCCAGTACACGCGCTCCCTCGCCGCGGCGAACGCGTTCGACTTCGACGACCTCATCGGCCAGACCGTCTTCCTCTTCCGTGCGTTCCCGAAGGTCGCGGCGCTGTACCAGCGCCGCTTCCGTCACGTCCTGGTGGACGAGTACCAGGACACGAACCACGCGCAGTACTCGCTCATCCGGGAGCTGACGCGCGCGGTGTCGCCGGACGACGTCCCCGTCGACACCCGCATGTCCACCAACGGCATGGGCGGCATCGACGGCGCGTCGCTCACCGTGGTGGGCGACAGCGACCAGTCCATCTACGCGTTCCGCGGCGCCGACATCCGCAACATCACGGAGTTCGAGCGCGACTTCCCGCAGTCGAAGGTCGTGCTCCTCGAGCAGAACTACCGATCCACGCAGAACATCCTCACCGCGGCCAACGCCGTCATCTCGAACAACTTCGACCGCAAGGACAAGAAGCTCTGGACCTCCATCGGCGATGGCGACAGGATCGTGGGCTTCACGGGGTACTCGGGGCACGACGAGGCGCAGTTCGTCGCCGACGAGATCCAGAAGCTGCACGAGGAGGGCACCGCCTACTCGGAGATCGCCGTCTTCTACCGCACGAACGCGCAGACGCGCGCCCTCGAGGAGATCCTCATCCGCTCGGCGGTGCCCTACCGGATCATGGGCGGCACCAAGTTCTACGAGCGCGCCGAGATCAAGGACGCCATGGCGTACCTCATCGCGGTCGCCAACCCGGCCGACGTGCTGGCGCTCCGGCGCATCCTCAACACCCCCAAGCGCGGCATCGGGCCCGCCACGGAGACCGCGCTGGCGAACTTCGCCGAGGCACACGGGGTGACCTTCCGCGAGTCCATGCGCCGGGCGTCGGAGCTCGGGCTGGGGCCCAAGGTGACCCAGGCCATCCTCACGCTCTCCCGGATGCTCGACGAGGTCGCCCTGCTGCTCGACCCCGACCGGCCGGAGGGCCGCACGACCGTCGGCGACCTCGTCACGACCCTCCTCGACCGGAGCGGCCTGGTGCAGGCGCTCCGCGCGAGCCGAGACGCGCAGGACGAGGCGCGCGCGGAGAACGTGGAGGAGCTCGTCGCGGTGACGAAGGAGTTCTCGCGGAACAACCCCGAGGGCCAGCTCGTCGACTTCCTCACCGAGGTGTCGCTGGTCGCCGCCGCCGACGAGCTCGACGACTCGAGCGGCACCGTGTCGCTCATGACGCTGCACACCGCGAAGGGCCTCGAGTACGACTCGGTGTTCCTCACGGGCGTGGAGGAGGACCTGCTCCCGCACCGCATGTCGGCCAACGAGCCGGGCGGTCCCGCGGAGGAGCGTCGGCTGTTCTACGTGGGCATCACACGGGCACGCCGACGCCTCTTCATCTCGCTGGCGATGACCCGGGCCCAGTTCGGCGAGGTCAACGTCGCCATGCCGAGCCGGTACCTGCAGGAGATCCCGGCGGAGCTCATCGACTGGAAGCAGTCCCCGGGCATGGCCACCTCCCGGGGCGGCACCCAGCCCCGTGCCCTCAACGCCCGACGGGAAGGCGGGGGATACGGGGGCCGCTCCCGATCCTCGAGCGGCTTCGAGGATCCCGCCCTGCCGCCTCCGCCGCGACCCAAGACCCAGTGGGCGAACACCGTCACCGGGCAGGTGCGCGACAACGGCGACCTCGAGCTCGCCTTCGGCGACCGGATCCGCCACACCGACTTCGGGGACGGCCGCGTGACGGGCGTCACCGGCGAGGGCCGGAAGCGCATCGCGGAGGTGCAGTTCGACGGACCCGCCGGCCGGAAGCGGCTCCTCATCAAGATCGCGCCCATCGAGAAGCTCTGACGCGCGGGCGCGCCCGGCGGGCCCGACGGGCGCTGACGCCCGCCGCCCCCAGGACGCCGAGGGCGGCGGCGGCGATCGCCAGCGTCCCCGGGCCCGCATGTGCCGATGCTCCCGGCCACGGCACGCCGATGCCGGGGGCGCCGCCCGTCATGGCCAGCTCGAGCCGCGGCGGGACGTCCGACCCGGTCGGCGGCGGTCCCGCGTGGAAGGTCTCGGTCACGTGGGCGACTTGATCCGCGAACGGCGCGATCGCCGCCCCGTCCGCGTCCCCGGAGGGTCGGCCGACGCTGTCGAGCACGGCCACGTACCACCCCGGTGAGGCGACGCTCATGCACGGCGTGGTCACCTCCCCCTCGCCCGTGAGCTCGACCTCGGACGAGGACCCGTCCGCTGCGGGGCCGGCGGGCAGGTCGACGGCCTCGCCCTCGGCCGGCGCGGCCGCGAACGGGCCGGCGAGGCGCACGCGCACCGGCACGGCGCCGACCCCGACGAACGAGGACGTGCGCAGCGTGTCGGTCTGGCATCCGCCGGTCGTGATCTCGCGCTCGCCGATGGTCGTCGTGATGGTCGGGGGCTGCGGGACCTGCGTGGTCTCCGTCGCCGCGCCGAACGTCGATCGCCAGGGCAGCACCCGATCGCGCCCGCGGTCCGCCGGGGTGTCCGCCGGCGAGATGGAGTCGACCCAGGTGTAGAAGCCTCCGGCGGGGAGTCGGCAGGCGGGCGAGGCGTAGTCGCCGGCGCCGCGGTCCACCAGGGTGAGGACCTCGCAGACCTGCGGCGCGCGCTCGGGAGCGGCGTCGCGCTCCGGTCCGACCTGCTCGGGGAACGGGCCGAGGAGCCGGCTGCGCACGGTGACGGGTATCGGGGACAGCCCTCCGTCGGAGGCGCGGACGAGCCCCCAGCCGCCGGCCGTCGCGGGACGGTCGCCGTCCGCGGGTGCGGCGGGATCCGCGGACACGCGCAGCGCATCCGTCAGCTCGTCGCCTGCGGCCGCGACCGGCAGCGAGGTGCGCGTGACGACCCGGGGTGCGAAGGGGAGGGGGCTCGGTGCTCGGGCCTCCGCCCGCGCATCGGCCCGCGAATCGGACGGACGCGCCAGGATCATCCCCTGCGACGCGCCGCCGTCGCCGACGACGTCGAGGGCGTCCCCGTACGGCAGGGACGCGAAGGCCGCGCTCGCCGCGACCTGCACGGACGGTCCCGACCCGGTCGCCCGGATCGGCACCGCCGTGCCGTTCGGGAGAGCGGCGTTCGCCGTCCCGTCGTCGAAGACGGCGCCGTCGAGGGAGACGGTCGCGGTCTCGGAGCCGGTCGGGACGTCGGTCGGCCCGCCGGCGATGAGGTCGGCGCGCAGGTCGACGCGGACGCTGCCGCGCCCGTCGTCCCCGAGCACGACGGCCGCGGACGCCGCCACCGAGCGCGAGGCCCCGGATGCCGCCTCGGCGAGCATCTCCCGGGCGCGCGACTCGACGGAGGCGGCGCGATCGCCGGCGCGGGCCGCGTACCAGGAGAGGTCGTGACCACCGAGGCCGGTGATGCTCCACGTGGCGAGCTGCCCGGCCGCGGCGGTGTCGGGATCCTCGGACCCGGCCCACCGGCGGGAGATGTAGGCGAGCCGCGCGCGGTCCTCGGGAGACCGGCCCGCGTCGTCGGACGGGGCGTACTCGTGTCCGGGCGGGGCGGCGAGCCCGACGTCGATGCAGAACCCGAGCCGGCCGTCGTCCAGGCGGTAGGACCCCAGCCATCGGCCGTCGTGGCGGGAGTCGTACCCGACGCCGTGGGAGACGGCGCTCAGCGCGTGCGCGGCGGGGACGGCGCCTGCCGCGAGCCCCAGCCCGAGCGCGAGGCCGATGCCGACGAGGACCGATGCTCCCCGGGTGGTGCGGCGGGCTGCGGGCGGGCGGTCGAGGCGGGCGCCCGGCGAGGCGGAGAGGCGGGGATGCGAGGGGTGGGGTGTCATGCCCGCACGATGGGGGGCGCCGGGCGGTCCGCCTGTCGGGCGGGCCGGCGGAGGGGACGGCCTGCGCCCGGCCGCGCCTGTGCAGGGGCGGCCGCGGCGGCCGTCAGCCGAGGTCGCGTCGGCGGTACCGGTACGAGATCACCGATCGCGGAGCCTCGCGGACGATGCGCGGCAGCACCCGGTAGACGGCGAGGAGGCACCCGAGCCGGCGGTCGAACCGGCGCTCGAGCCGGGCATCCCACCGCAGGCCGAAGCCGGGCCGGAGGCGGGGCGGGAGCAGCCCGGCGGTGAGGAGGGCGACGAGCGGCATCACGGAGCGGACGGCGGGCGATCCGACGCGCCCGCTGAGCAGGGTCCGCGCGACGCGCCGCGCGTCCGCCGTCGGCTCCAGGGCCGCGATGCGGGCGTCCCAGTACGCGCGGAAGGCCGCGCGGTCCGCCGGCCAGAGCCCCGCCGGCACCTGCAGGGCGGTGCCGAGCACCGCGTACTCCCGGTAGAGCCGGTCGGCCGCCTCCTCGGGGAGCGGGCCGAAGCACCGCTCGAACATGGTGATCGCGGAGTCGTAGAGCGTCGCGGCCACCCAGAGCTGCAGGTCGGGGTCGTACGCGCTGTACGCGGGTGCCGAGCCGTCCGCCGCGGCGTGCGGCGACCGCACGGCCCCGTGCGCCCGGCCGACGATGCGCCGAGCTCGCGCGACCTCGGCGGGGGAGCCGAAGACGACGGCGTAGACGTAGCCGAGGGTCCCCTCGAGGCGGTCGAGGGGGCGCGCGGCGAAGTCGCTGTGCTCCGCGACGCCGCGGGCGACCGACGGGTCGGCGATCTGCAGCAGGATCGCCCGTCCTCCCGCCGCGAGGAGGATCCCCTCCCCGGCCAGGTCGCGGATGGACCCCTCCCGTCGTCGTGCGGGATGCGCGCTCGGCCTCATCCGACCAGTCTCCCTCCCCGGACGCGGAACCCCGCCCCGTGCACGGGCCCCCGCGCTCCCGGGCTCGCCGACCCCGGACCCGGTAGGCTCTCCACGGTCGTCGACGCGGCGTGCCGGTCCACCTCGGTGGCGGTGCGCGGGTCGAGCAGCCGCAACACACCGGGTGCCGCCACCAGACGGTCGTGGCACCGCAGCCTCGAACGACGCACGTACCGCCTGGCGCGGGTGCGGATGGGATGACACGCGTGGATCTTTTCGAATACCAGGCCAGGGACCTCTTCGAGTCCTACGGCGTCCCGGTCCTCCCGGGGATCGTCGCCGACACCGCCGAGGAGGTGCGCGCCGCGGCCGAGAAGCTGGGCGGCACCGTGGTGGTGAAGGCGCAGGTGAAGACCGGCGGCCGCGGCAAGGCGGGCGGCGTGAAGGTCGCCCAGAGCGCCGACGCGGCGTTCGAGGCGGCCCAGGGCATCCTCGGGCTCGACATCAAGGGCCACACCGTCCACCGCGTCATGGTCGCGGCCGGTGCGCGCATCGAGCAGGAGTTCTACTTCTCCATCCTCCTCGACCGCGCCGAGCGCTCCTACCTGTGCCTCGCGAGCTACGAGGGCGGCATGGAGATCGAGGAGCTCGCGGTCACGCGGCCCGAGGCGCTCGCCCGCATCGAGATCGACCCGGTCGCCGGCATCGATGCCGCGAAGGCCGAGGAGATCGCCCGTGCCGCCTCGTTCCCCGAGGAGCTCATCGCCAAGGTCGCGCCCGTGTTCGAGCGCCTCTGGTGGGTGTACCGGGACGAGGACGCGACGCTCGTCGAGGTCAACCCGCTGGTCCTCACCGAGTCGGGCGACATCATCGCGCTCGACGGCAAGGTGACCCTCGACGAGAACGCGGGCTTCCGCCACGAGGGCCACGCCGCCCTCGAGGACGCGGCCGCGGCCGACCCGCTCGAGGCCAAGGCCAAGGAGTCCGACCTCAACTACGTCAAGCTCGACGGCCAGGTCGGCATCATCGGCAACGGCGCGGGCCTCGTCATGTCGACGCTCGACGTCGTCAGCTACGCCGGCGAGTCGCACGGCGGCGTCCGCCCGGCGAACTTCCTCGACATCGGCGGCGGAGCGTCGGCCGAGGTCATGGCGGCGGGTCTCGACGTCATCCTCGGTGACGAGCAGGTCACCAGCGTCTTCGTCAACGTCTTCGGCGGCATCACCTCGTGCGACGCCGTCGCCAACGGCATCGTCGGCGCGCTCGACAAGCTGGGCGACGCCGCCACCAAGCCGCTCGTCGTCCGGCTGGACGGCAACAACGTCGAGGAGGGCCGTCGCATCCTCGAGGAGCGTGCGCACCCCCTCGTCACCGTCGTGGGCACCATGGACGAGGCGGCCGACAAGGCCGCCGAGCTGGCCGCCGCTTAACTCCCGAGAGAGAACAGGAACAGGTAGATGTCGATTCTTCTCGACGAGAACAGCAGGATCATCGTCCAGGGCCTCACCGGGTCCGAGGGCACCAAGCACGCGGGCCGCATGCTCGCGTCCGGCAGCAAGGTCGTCGGCGGCGTCAACCCGCGGAAGGCGGGCAGCACGGTCACGATCGAGGGCGTCGAGCTCCCGATCTTCGGGTCCGTCGCCGAGGCGATGGCCCAGACGGGGGCCGACGTGTCGGTCATCTTCGTGCCTCCGGCGTTCGCCAAGGGCGCGGTGGTCGAGGCCATCGACGCCGCCATCCCGCTCGCGGTGGTCATCACCGAGGGCATCCCGGTCAAGGACTCGGCCGAGTTCTGGTCGCACGCCAAGAGCACCGGCGGGAAGACGCGCATCGTCGGCCCGAACTGCCCCGGCATCATCAGCCCCGGCAAGTCGAACGCCGGCATCATCCCGGCGACCATCACCGAGGCCGGCCCCATCGGCCTCGTGTCGAAGTCGGGCACGCTCACGTACCAGATGATGTTCGAGCTGCGCGACCTGGGCATCTCGACGGCCATCGGCATCGGCGGAGACCCCATCATCGGGACCACGCACATCGACGCCCTCGAGGCGTTCGAGGCCGACCCCGAGACGCGCGCCATCGTCATGATCGGCGAGATCGGCGGCGACGCCGAGGAGCGCGCGGCTGAGTACATCAAGGCCCACGTCACGAAGCCGGTCGTCGCGTACGTCGCGGGCTTCACCGCTCCCGAGGGCAAGACCATGGGCCACGCGGGCGCCATCGTCTCCGGCGGCAGCGGCACGGCGCAGGGCAAGAAGGAGGCCCTCGAGGCGTCCGGCGTCAAGGTCGGCAAGACCCCGACCGAGACCGCGAACCTCCTGCGCGAGGTCTTCGCCGCCCTGTAGCGGGACGCGCTCCGGCGCCGACCTCGACGGCCCGCATCCCCCGTGGATGCGGGCCGTCGTCGCGCCCGCCCGCTCCCGCGCGGATCGCGGCGCCGATGCTCCGCCGCGCCCGCCGGGGAGCCGGCCCGCCGGGGCGCGGCCGGTAGGGTCGTCGAGGCATGAACCGACACGCAACCGCCCTGTTCGCGGCACTCGAGGCGCTCCTGGTGGTGGGGGTCGGCGTCGCTCTGCCGCTCGTGCCCCTCACCGCGCTGTGGGCCGGCCAGTACGACCTGCAGGTCGACTGGGGCGTGTTCGCGCGGACGGCCGTCGACCTCTGGCTCCTCGGTCACGGGGTGCCGCTCACCGCGTCCCTCGATCCGTCGCTCGCCACCGCGCTCGGCCTCCCCGGTGTCGACGGCCCGTTCGCGCTCTCCCTCGCGCCCCTCGGCTTCGCCCTCCTGACGCTCCTCCTGGGGATGCGCGCGGGCCGTCGCATCGTGGAGACCGACCACCCGGGCGTCGGGGCCGCCGCGGCGGTGGCGACGACCGCCGTGCTGTCGCTCGGCCTGACGCTCGCGGTGCAGCACGAGGGCATCGCGCCCGCCGTCGCCCGCGGCGCGATCCTCCCGACCCTCGTCCTCGCGCTGGGGCTCCTCATCGGCGGCGTCGCGCGGGCGGATCGCGCGCGCGCCGCACGGTGGTGGGCGTCCTTGACGTCCGGGCGGGCCGCCCGGACGATCCGGGGAGTGCGCGACGCGCTCGACCGGCTGCCCGAGGGCGCGCTCTCCGCCACCGCCACGGCGGTCCGCGGGGGCGCCGCCGCCGCGTTCGCGGTCGTCGCGGTCTCCGCCGTCGTGGTCGCGGTGCTGCTCGGCCTCCAGTACGCCACCGTCATCACGCTCTACGAGACGCTCCAGACGGGCGTCGTCGGCGGCATCGCCCTCACGCTCGCGCAGCTGGCCCTGCTGCCCAACCTCGTGGTGTGGGCGGCGTCGTGGCTCGTGGGCCCGGGCTTCGCGCTCGGCACGGGGTCGTCGGTGTCCCCGCTCGGTACGTCCGTGGGCCCGCTGCCGTCCGTGCCCGTGCTGGGCATCGTCCCGCAGGGAACCCTCGACCTCGGCTACCTGGGCATCCTCGTGCCGGTCGTCGTCTCCTTCGTCGCGGCGGTGGCGCTGTCCCCCCGGGTGGCCCGCATCCCGGAGCCCGAGGCGCGACGCTGGCCGTGGTTCCTGGCGGCGGGGCTCGGGATGGGCGTGGTCGGATCGGTCGCGCTCGCGCTGCTCGCGGTCCTCTCCGGCGGTGCCGCGGGTCCGGGCCGCCTGGCGGACGTCGGTCCGGCCGCCGGGTGGATCCTCCTCGCGGCGTTCCTCGAGATCGGCGTCGCGTCGGTCGCCGGCATGTTCGTCTCCGGGCTGATGGCCCCGTTGGTCCGGCGCAGCCCGGAAGGACGCGGATAGGCTGTGCGGGTGCTCAACGTGGTCGTCCTCATTTCCGGCAGCGGGACCAACCTCCACGCCCTCCTCCAGGCGGCCGAGCACGCGGACTACCCCGCCCGCGTCATCGCGGTCGGCGCGGATCGCGACGCGGACGGCCTGCTCTTCGCGGAGGAGCGGGGGATCCCCACCTTCACGGTGCCGTTCGGGAGCTTCCCCGACCGCGCGGCGTGGGGGGACGAGCTCGCCGCCGCCGTCGCCGCGTGGGAGCCGGACCTGGTGGTGCTCAGCGGCTTCATGCGCCTGCTCCCGCCGAGGGCCGTGCAGGCGTTCGCCCCGCGCATCGTGAACACGCATCCCGCCTACCTGCCGGAGTTCCCCGGGGCGCACGCCGTCCGCGACGCCATCGCCGCCGGGGCCACGAGCTCCGGGGCCTCCATCATCGTCGTCGACACCGGCGTCGACACCGGTCCCGTGCTCGCGCAGGAGCGGGTGCCCGTGGAGCCGGGCGACACCGAGCACACCCTGCACGAGCGCATCAAGGTCGTGGAGCGCAGGCTCCTCGTCGACACCGTGCGCGCGATATCCCTCGGCACCATCGACCTCAAGGAGCTGTCCCCGGCATGAGCGGACCCCGTCACGACCCGTCCCTGTTCCGCGACCGCGACGGCATCGAGGTGGCACGCGCCCTCGTCTCCGTCAGCGACAAGACCGGTCTCGTCGACCTGGCCGCGGCCCTCGCGGGAGCGGGCGTCGAGATCGTCTCCACCGGATCCACGGCGAGCACCATCGCGGAGGCGGGCTTCCCCGTGACGCAGGTGCAGGATGTCACCGGGTTCCCGGAGTCGCTCGACGGACGGGTGAAGACGCTGCATCCCGCCGTGCACGCGGGTCTGCTGGCCGACCTGCGGCTCGAGTCCCACGAGGTCCAGCTCGCGGAGCTCGGCATCTCGCCGTTCCAGCTCGTGGTGGTGAACCTCTATCCGTTCGTGGAGACGGTGGCGTCGGGAGCCCCGGCGTCGGAGGTGATCGAGCAGATCGACATCGGCGGGCCCGCGATGGTGCGCGCGTCGGCCAAGAACCACGCGAACGTGGCCATCGTCGTGTCGCCCTCGTCCTACCCGGAGGTGATCGGCGCGGTCGGATCGGGGGGGACGACCCTCGAGCAGCGGCGCCGGCTCGCAGCGTCCGCCTTCGCGCACACCGCCGACTACGATCGCGCGGTCGCCGACTACTTCCGGTCGACGGTCGTCGGCGCGGAGGCGGCGACGCCGACGACGGGGAGCGCCTGGCCCGATGGCTGGGAGGTGACGGGCGAGCTCGCGCAGGTGCTGCGGTACGGGGAGAACTCCCACCAGGACGCCGCCCTCTACCGGCGCCCGGACGGCGCGGGCATCGCGCAGGCGGTCCAGCTCCACGGCAAGGAGATGTCCTACAACAACTTCGTCGACGCGGATGCCGCGGTGCGGGCCGCCTACGACTTCGCCGAGCCGGCGGTCGCCATCATCAAGCACGCCAACCCCTGCGGCATCGCCGTGGCGGCGCCACGCGGGGTGGACGCGATCGCCGCGGCGCACCGCAGCGCCCACGACTGCGACCCGGTGTCGGCGTTCGGCGGCGTCATCGCCGCCAACCGGACGGTCACGCTGGGGATGGCCGAGACGGTGAAGGAGATCTTCACCGAGGTGCTCGTGGCCCCCGGGTTCGACGACGACGCCCTCACGCTGCTGAGGACCAAGAGGAACCTGCGCCTGCTCACCCTGCCGGAGGGCTACCACCGCGAGGAGCTCGAGGCCCGCCAGATCTCGGGCGGCTACCTCGTGCAGTCCGGGGATGCGTTCCCGACCGACGGGTCGCGTCTGTCGGCGACGTGGACCCTGGCGGCCGGCGACCCCGTGGACGAGCAGACCCTCGCGGACCTCGAGTTCGCGTGGAAGGCGTGCCGCGCGGTCAAGTCGAACGCGATCCTCCTGGCGCACCACGGCGCCTCGGTCGGAGTGGGCATGGGCCAGGTGAACCGCGTGGACTCGTGCCAGCTGGCAGTGCAGCGCGCCGGTGATCGGGCGGCCGGATCGGTGGCGGCGTCCGACGCGTTCTTCCCGTTCGCGGACGGACTGCAGGTGCTGCTCGACGCCGGGGTCCGCGCGGTGGTCCAGCCCGGGGGATCGGTCCGCGACGAGGAGGTCGTCGACGCCGCCCGTGCGGCCGGCGTCGCCATGTACTTCACGGGCGAGCGCCACTTCTTCCACTGAGCAGGAGGGCGGGTGGCGCCGGAGCGGCCACCCGCCCGTCCCCGCGGAGGGCGACGCGACACGCCCGGGATGCGGGTTGTTTTGCGGGGGTGGGGTGGTCCGC
>NZ_JAVCVL010000380.1:0-1224 GCF_032917815.1 Clavibacter sp. MX14-G9D
CCGGTCCCCCACCGGCGCCGGGCCACCCTGCCGCACCCGGTCAGCCTGCGGGCCCCGGCTACGCCCCGGTCGGCGGGTACGGCCCGGGCCCCGGGTACCCGCCCGCTCCGGGATGGGGCGCCGCACCCGGCTGGACGCCACCCCCGAAGCCCGGCCTGCTGCCGCTGCGCCCGCTCGGGCTCGGCGCGATCCTCGCGGGCTCCTTCCAGACGCTGCGCCGGAACCCCGGGCCCACCATCGGCAGCGCGCTCCTCATCCAGGGGCTCGTCGGCGTCCTGACCCTGCTGATCGTCGGCGGCGTGAGCGGCTTCGTCGTGCTGCGCGTGCTCTCGGCACGCGAGGCCGACCAGGGGCCGCTCATCGCGGGCGGCGTCGCGGCCGTCGTGGTCGCGGCGCTCGTGACGCTGGTGCTGTCCATCGTCGCCTCCGCCTTCCTGCAGGGCGTCATCGCGAGCGAGGTCGCCCGCGGCACGCTCGGCGAGCGCCTCCGGATGCGCGCGCTGTGGCGCCTCGCCCGTCCGCGCGTCGGCTCGCTCGTCCTGTGGAGCGCCTTCCTGGCCGCCGCGTGGACGCTCGTGGCCGCCGTGCTGGCCGGCGTCGTCGTCCTCCTGGTTCTCGCGGGCGGCGCGGGCATCGTCGTCGGCGTGATCGTGGGGGTCCTCGGCGTGGCCGGCCTCGTCGTCGTCGCCGCCTGGGTCACGACCCGCCTCGCCCTCGTGCCGAGCGCGATCGTGATCGAGCGGCTCCGGCCGTTCGCCGCGGCCCGGCGCTCCTGGTCGCTCACGATCGGGTCGTTCTGGCGCGTGCTCGGGATCCTGCTGCTCACGGGCGTGATCGTCTCGGCCGCCACCAACGTCGTCACGGTGCCGCTGACGCTGCTGACCTCCATCCTGCAGGGCGTGCTCTTCCCGAACGGGGAGCTCGACTTCGAGTCCTTCGACGCGTCCGTCGTGTTCTACCTCGGGTCGCAGCTGCTCGCCGTCGTGGTGAGCGTCGTCGTGGGGAGCATCGGCGCCATCGTCACGACCGCCAACGCGACGATCCTCTACATCGACCTCCGGATGCGGCGCGAGGGGCTCGACCTCGAGCTCGCCCGCTTCGCCGAGGAGCGTGCCGCGGGTGCCCCGACGGCGACGGGCCCGGACGCGCGCGACCCCTACGCGGCGCCCGGCGCCGCCCCGGGACGCCCGTGATCCCCTCCCTCGCCCTCACGGCCGTCGCGCG
>NZ_JAVCVL010000381.1:0-1224 GCF_032917815.1 Clavibacter sp. MX14-G9D
GGGCGCCGGTCTCCCGCGCCAGCTCCCGCACCGGGTCGCTGCCGGGTTCCAGCGCCCACGGGGGCACGCCGGCGACCATCGCCGCGGCGGCGCCGCCTGCCGCGGTCAGGGCTACGGGCGCCGCGGCGACGATCGCGACCACGCCCGCGGCCGACCGGGCGACACGGGCGGACGCGGCGTGCAGGGGCGCTGTCAGACGCCCGGCGGCCACGTCGAGCACCGCGACGACCAGGACGGCGGCGACCAGCTGTCCGCAGAGCGTGAGGAGGGCTGCGCCGCCGGTGACGGCCGTGACGGGGACGGCCATGGCGGCACCGGCGCCGGCCACCACGGAGGCGATGACGCGCAGCGGGCGCGCGCCCCATGCCGCGGCCGCCGGGGGAGTGCGGGCGTCGTCGCCGTCGCCGCCTTCGCGGTCGCCGTGATCGGCGGTCGTGACGGCGGGCGTGCTGGACGACAGGAGCGCGGCGTGCACGGCCGCCGCGGTCGCCGCGAGGAGGAGGGGGACGGCCGGGGCCGCGCCGGGGTCGACAGCGCTCGCGGCTCCGGCGACGAGCGCTCCGGCTGCCGCGGCGACGCCGACGACCCGGAGCACGAGCCGCTCCCACGAGGAGGGCGAGGACCCTCCGCGCGCCCGGGGCAGCGCGTGCAGGAGCGACACGGCGGAGGCGCAGGCGAGCGCCAGCGCGGTGCGCGTGGCCGGATCGAGGGAGGAGGCGGAGGCCGCCAGCAGCCCGGCGGCGACGGGGAGACCGGCCCAGCCCGCCAGCCCGATCGCCCGGACCCGCAGCAGCGGGCGGAGCGCGAGGAGGACCGCCGAGGCGACCAGGGTGCCGACGCCGAAGTAGCGGAACGGATCCGCGGCTCCAGCCCCGGCGAGGTCGTACGCCCGCACCGCCCAGACGTCGAGGTGGAGGAGGACGACGCCGACGACGCCCACCGCCTCCGCCGTCCCGGCCAGCCGTCGCCGGGCGAGGACCGCGGACGCGGCGAAGGCGGCGACGGTCACGGCGCCGGTGATGGCCGCGCGCACGAGGAGCCCGTAGGTGACGAAGGCGTAGACGACGTAGAACACGGCCGCCACGGAGAGCAGCACGACGCCGATGCTCAGCATCACGACCGGCACGCTCAACCGGCGGCGCGGGGCGGCCGGCGCGGGACGAGCGGCGGGAGGCGCAGCGGCGGCGGGCTCCGCCGACCCGGGGAGCGTCGCCGCCGAGCGGG
>NZ_JAVCVL010000382.1:0-1220 GCF_032917815.1 Clavibacter sp. MX14-G9D
GTCGCGGATCCGCCCGTCGCCCGCGCCCGCCGCTCACCCGGCGTCTGCAGCGCCACCCCCGACCTCCCCGTGGGCGAGCCGTTCGCGAGCGCGTGCGCCCCGCCGCCCGCGTCCGCCGTCGAGGAGCGCCTGCGGCAGGAGCTGGCCGCGCGCCTGGAGCACACCCCGGGGCTCAACGCCGTGCGCCTCGCCCGCCCGTTCTTCGAGCACCTCGAGGCGTGGCCCGACATCCTGCTGCCGGAGCTGCGCGTCGCCGTCGAGTACGACTCCACGGGACGCCACGGGCTGGAGCACGTCGGCCGCCGCGAGGAGGCGGATCGCCGGAAGGACCGGGCGCTGCGGTCCGCCGGCTGGGAGGTCGTCCGGATCCGCACCGGCAAGCTGCCCCCGCTCGGGCCCTACGACCTCTGCGTCTCCGGGCTCACGCGTGGCACGGTCGACCTGCTGCTCGACCGGCTGCGTGAGATCCGCGGCCCGTTCCTGGTCGACGCCTACCTGCGCGAGCCGCCGTCCGCCGCCGCGTCCGCCGGCTGACCCCCGCGAGCCGCGGGCGCTGTCAGCGGGTGGGCGGGGCTGTCGGGGCGGGCAGGGCAGGCAGGCGTCAGCTCACCCGCAGCGCCTGCGCCTCGCTCCGCCACCGGGCGAGCAGCTCCCACGGATCCGGCTGCCCCGCGGCGAGCGCCCGCACGTGCTCCCGCAGCTCGTCGTCCAGCGCGAACCACTCCGTGCGGTCGAACCGCTGCCGCGCGAACCGCGTGTGCCGCGCCCGCTCCACCGCGCGCCCGCCGCGCTCGAACGCGAGCAGCTCGTCGTGCCGGAGCGTGCCGAGCCGCTGCCGGGGGTTGGCGCTCGTGCCGATCTTCAGCCGATCGCCGAAGCGGATGTAGTAGACGACGTCCACCCGCGGCGGCGCGAGCTCCCCGTCCGGGTGGTCGCCGTGCCGCCACTCGCACACCGCGCACAGCCAGCCCGACGGGTAGCGGACGCCCAAGCGGGAGCCGCAGGCCGGGCACGGGGACGGCAGCACGTCCTCGACGCCGTGCTCCCGCTCCACCCAGGCCGCCGCGGCCACGAGGTGCGCGGCGCACAGCGGCACGGGCGCCCCGGGCTCGACGGGCGCGACGCACGCCTCGGCCCGGCACCTGGGGGATCCGCTCGACGTCATGCCCCGACGCTAGACGCGGGCGCCGACACCGCGGACCGGCGGGCTGCGACGCGAG
>NZ_JAVCVL010000383.1:0-1209 GCF_032917815.1 Clavibacter sp. MX14-G9D
TGATCCCGGCCGCTCCGGCCTCCTCGACTTCGCCGTCGTCGCCGACCGCACCGGCCCGCACGCGGTGGCCATCGCCTACGACCACGGCGGATCCGCGCCGCTCGCCCTCGGCCTCGCCGTCGACCGCGCGCAGGCCCGCACCGTGCGCTACGCGCCGCTCGAGCCGGGGACGACGCGGCGCACGACGGTCGTCACCGTGCATCTGCACCGCGGGCCCGGCGTGATCCGCGTGGCGGAGGGGCCGCCGCACGCCCGGCTGCACGTGCACTCGCTCCGCGTCGCCGAGATCGTGCCCGCGCGCGATGCGGCGGCCCCGGGCGCGCATCGCCTGCCGGGCACGCACGACCTGCCGGGGGCGCGTCCCGTCGCGGCGGCGTGAGCCCCGCGCGGGATCGCGCGGTCAGGCGGCCGGGGTCCGGAACAGCACCGGCCGGCCCTCGTGGGCCGCGATGCGGGCGTCGAGGCCGGCGCGGACGGCCGGCCACTCGTCGACGAGGATCGAGTGGATCGCGGCATCGCGCCAGGTCCCGTCCGCTCGGCGCTGATCGCGACGGCAGACGCCCTCGAAGGTCGCGCCGAGCTTGAGGATGGCCGCGCGCGAGTGCGCGTTCCGGGCATCCGCCTGGAGCTTCACGCGGCCGAAGCCGGAGTCGAACGCGAGGCCGAGGAGGAGCCGCTTGGCCTCCGCGTTCACGACGGTCCCCCAGACGCGCGGGTCGTAGGCGGTCCAGCCGAGGTGCGCGCGCTCGCGGCGCACGTCGAGCTCGGTGAGGCTCGTGGTGCCGACGAGCTCCCCGTCGTGGGGGCCGCCGACGAGGATCACCGCGGTCGGCAGGTCGTCCCAGCGGAAGTAGGTCCCGGCCCAGGCGGCGAAGGCGTCCGCATCGGCGGGGAGGCCGGCCGCGCCGCCGCCGAAGCCGCCGGCGAAGACCGCCGGGTGGCCGATCGCGGCGTGCAGGGCGGGCAGGTGCTCCGGGGTGAGCGGGTCGAGCCGGACGTGGGAGCCGACGAGGGAGGCGGGCGCGGGGACGATGGCGGTCACGGCGCCAGCCTGCCAGACGGCCGGACGGGACCCGCGGAGGTGCGCGGGTCCCGTCCGTGCGGGGAGCCGGTCAGCTGCCGGACGTGGGCGTCGGCGTCGGGGCGGGCGTCGTGGCGGGCTCGCTGCCGGACGTCGATCCCCCGGTCGTGCCGGGTGCGGCCGGCGCC
>NZ_JAVCVL010000384.1:0-1192 GCF_032917815.1 Clavibacter sp. MX14-G9D
CGTGGGCGCGGGCTCGGGCTCGGCGGGCGCGGGCTCCGGCGCCACGGGCTCGGGTACGGGCGCCGCCGGGGCGGGCGACTCGGGGATCAGCGGGGGTCGCGGGGCCGCCGGCTTCTGGGCGTCCTGGAGCTTCTGGGCCTTGGCGAGCTTGCGGGCTGCACGGCCGCGCACCGGGCGGGAGAGGGGATCGGTTCCGTCCTGGGGTGTGGTCACTGTTCGACCGTAGCCCGTGCACCGTCCCGCCGTCGCTCGGCACGGCGGTGTCGGACGCCGTCCGGATGCCCGACACGCGGCCGTCACCGCCTGTCCGCCGGAGCGCACCCGGCCTCGGCCACCCTGGTGCGGTCCCTCCCGCGCCCCTAGGCTCGGGTCCCATCCGCGCGGGTCCGCCCGCCGCCGCCGGTCCGAGGGAGTCCCGTGAAGGCCATCCGCAGATTCACCGTCCGTGCCGTCCTCCCGGAGGAGCTGTCCGCGCTGGACGAGCTCGCCGGGAACCTCCGGTGGTCCTGGTACGAGCCCACCCGCCGCGTGTTCGCGCACGTGAGCCCGGAGCTGTGGGAGGGCACGGGCCACGACCCGGTGGCGCTCCTCGGCGCGGTCGACCAGGACAGGCTCCGCGAGCTCGCCGCCGACGACGGCTTCGTCGCGTGGGCGGAGGAGCAGCGCGCGGATCTCCGCGCCTACGTGCGGGAGCCCCGCTGGTACCAGTCGCTCGAGGGCGACGTGCCCGAGGCCGTCGGCTACTTCTCGCCCGAGTTCGGCATCGCCGCCGCCCTGCCGCAGTACTCCGGCGGCCTCGGGATCCTCGCGGGCGACCACCTGAAGAGCGCGTCCGACCTCGGCGTCCCCCTCGTGGGCGTCGGCCTCTTCTACCGCTCCGGCTACTTCCGGCAGGGCATCTCCTCCGACGGCTGGCAGCAGGAGACCTACCCGGTGTTCGACCCGGACGGGCTGCCGCTCCAGGTGCTCCGCGACGGCGACGGCGCCCCCGTGCAGGTCTCCCTGGGGCTCCCCGGCGACCGCACGCTGCACGCCCGGATCTGGGTGGCCCGCGTCGGCCGGATCCCGCTGCTGCTGCTCGACACCGACGTGCCGGACAACGACGACGAGCTGCGCCGCGTCACCGACCGCCTCTACGGCGGCGGCGGCGAGCACCGCCTGCACCAGGAGCTCCTCCTCGGCATCGGCGGGG
>NZ_JAVCVL010000385.1:0-1181 GCF_032917815.1 Clavibacter sp. MX14-G9D
CGCGCACGGCGGGCGACTCGTCGCATTCCAGCATCGTCACGGCGGCGGGCGGCGTCGCGTCGTTGACGGCGAGCCACGAGCGCACGCGCTCCGACGTGTCGCCCACGAGCACGGTGAGCACGCTCGGGGGCGCCGTCGGGTTGCGAGCGAGGCACGAGCGCACGCCCTCGTCGGGGTCGTGCGCGAGCGACTGCTGGACGTCGAGCGGCGCGTGACGGCTGCTGGCGACGCTCTCCCGCACCTTCGGGTCGCGGTGCTCGGCGAGCAGGCGCAGCCGGCGGATCTTGCTGGGCGTGATCTCCGGTGCGGGATGCAGGGCCGCGGCCTGCTCCGCGGTGAGGACGGCGGGCGCGGTCCGGTGCAGGGCCTCGAGCTGCGCGGCGGTGGTGAACCTGATGCACGACATCCTCGAACGCTACCCGGAGGAGCGCGTGAGATGGTGGGTCCATGACCGCCGAGCGTCCACCCCAGCCTCCGCTCGGCACCCCGCGCGACAGCGGCGACGCCTGGGTCGAGGGCCCCGAGGGGCAGCGCCACTGGGGCGCGTTCGGCGCGGCGGGCCTCCTCGTGCACGACCCCGATCGCGGCGTCCTGCTCCAGCACCGGGTCGCGTGGAGCCACCACGGCGGCACGTGGGGTCTGCCGGGCGGCGCCCGCCACGCGGGGGAGTCCGCGGTCGACGGCGCCGCGCGTGAGGCGGCCGAGGAGGCGGGGGTCCCACCCGCGGGCATCCGGCCGGTGCTCGCGACCGTCCTCGACCTCGGCTTCTGGAGCTACACCACCGTCACGGCCCGCGTCCTCCGTCCCTTCGAGCCCCGCGTCGCCGACGCCGAGAGCATCGCCCTCCGCTGGGTCCCGGTGGAGGAGGTGGGCGCGTTGCCGCTGCATCCCGGCTTCGGCGGGGCCTGGCCCATGCTGCGCGACGAGCTCGCGCGCGAGGTCACCCTGGTCGTCGACGCGGCGAACCTGCTCGGGTCCCGGCCGGACGGGTGGTGGCGCGACCGCGTCGGATCCACGACCCGCCTCCTCGCCGAGCTCGACGCCCTCGCGCGCGACGGGCTGCCCGCGGCCGAGCTCGGCCTCCCGGGCCACGTCCGGTGGCCCCACGTCGTCGCGGTGGTCGAGGGCGACGCGCGCGGGGCGTCCCTGCCCGCGGCGCCGATGACCGACCCGGCATCCCC
>NZ_JAVCVL010000386.1:0-1145 GCF_032917815.1 Clavibacter sp. MX14-G9D
CGCCCGGCCTCCTCGCGCCCGGGGACCCGCTCGCCATCGCCCCCGCCGAGGCCTTCCGGCCGCCGGGTGCCGGGCACCTGCTCGGCACCGACGAGTCGGGGCGCGACGTCCTGACGCGCGTCGTCCACGGCGCGGGTCCCAGCCTCGTCATCGGCGTGAGCGCGACGGCCATCGGGCTGGGCCTCGGCGCGGTCCTCGGGCTGCTCGCGGCGCTGCTCGGGCGCGTCGCGGACTTCGCGGTCAACCGCGTCATCGAGGTGGTGTTCGCGTTCCCGGGCCTGCTGCTGGCGCTCTTCCTCATCGTGATCCTCGGGCCCGGCATCGGCAGCGCCACCCTCGCCGTGGGGATCTCCGCGGCGCCCGGCTACGCGCGCATCATCCGCGGCCGGGTCATGTCGGTACGGCGTTCCGCCTACGTCGAGGCCGCCACGGTCCTCGGGCGTCCGCCGCTCGTCGTCCTCGCGCGGCACATCCTGCCGAACACGGCGGCCCCCCTCTTCGTGCTGGGGACGCTGGGCGTCGGGCAGGCGATCGTCTGGGCGTCGTCCCTCAGCTACCTCGGCCTCGGCACGGTGCCGCCGGATCCGGAGTGGGGCGCGATGCTCGCCGCCGGGCGCACCTACATCGGCTCCGCTCCCTGGCTGACGGTCGTGCCCGGGCTCATGATCGTGCTCACCGCGACGGCCTCGACCGTGCTCGGCCGCGCCCTCGAGCGACGGGTGCGCGCCTCGTGAGCCGCGATCCCTCGTCCGGGCACCGCCCCGCGTCCGCCGACGCCACAGCCGGCGCCTCGCCCCTCGCGCTCCGCGTCGAGGACCTCCGGGTCTCCTTCGCCGGCGTCCCCGTCGTCCACGGGGTCTCCCTCCGCATCGCCCCCGGCGAGTGCCTCGCCCTCGTCGGCACCTCGGGCTCCGGGAAGAGCGTCACGGCGCGCAGCCTCCTCGGCCTCGCGGGCGCGGGCGCCGAGGTCCGCGCCGACGTCCTCGAGATCGCCGGGCGCGACCTGCGCGACGCCGGTCCCCGCGAGTGGCGGCGGGTGCGCGGCACGGGGGTCGGGCTCGTGCTGCAGGACGCGCTCTCCTCGCTCGACCCGCTGCGCCCCATCGGCCGCGAGATCGGCGACGCCCTCCGCCTCCACGGCATGC
>NZ_JAVCVL010000387.1:0-1136 GCF_032917815.1 Clavibacter sp. MX14-G9D
GAGCCGTCGCCAGCGCCCGGCCCGGCCCCAGGCGCCGACGGTCGCGACGTCGCGGACGGTGACGGGCAGCCGGTCGGAGACGGCGGCGCGCTGCGGCACGAAGGCCGCGGCGGCGGCGAGCGCGCGCGTCCCCGACAGGGGGATCCGCGTGCCCGCGATCACCTCGAGGAGCGTCGACTTGCCGGCGCCGTTCGGCCCCGCGATGACCGTGAGCGCGCCGGAGCGGAGCTCGAGGTCGATGCCGCCGAGGGCGCGGTGCCCGTCGATCTCGACGTGGATCCCGCGGAGGGCGGCGACGGCAGCGGGGGTCGGGGGCAGGGGCACGCGTCCGATCCTAGCCATTTGATAAGCGTTCTCATTCTTGACTAGGGTCGGCGATCGTGACATTCCTCACCCGCGGAATCCTCGAGCCGTTCGCGCTCGACTTCCTCCAGCGCGCCCTCCTCGGGGGGGCGCTCGTCGCGATCCTCTGCGGCGTCGTCGGCACGTGGGTCGTCATCCGCGGCATGGCCTTCCTGGGCGAGGCCCTCGCGCACGGCATGCTGCCCGGGGTCGCGCTCGCGACCGTGATCGGCGCCCCCGTCCTCGTCGGCGGGGCCCTCGGCGCCGTGGCGATGAGCCTGGGGATCGCCGCCCTGCAGCGCCGAGGCCGCCTCTCCTACGACACGAGCATCGGCCTGCTCTTCGTCGCGATGCTCGCCCTCGGCGTCGTCGTCATCTCGCACTCCGGCAGCTTCGCCACCGACGCCACCGCCATCCTGTTCGGCGACATCCTCGCCATCGCGCCCGTCGACATCGCGCTGCTCGCGGGCGCCGTCGTCGTCGGCCTCGGGGTCGCGTGGGCGTTCCACCGGCCGCTCGTCGCGCTGGCCCTGGATCCCCGGGTCGCCGCGGTGCTCGGCCTCGGCCCGCGCTCGGCGCAGGCCGCGCTGGTGGGCCTCGTGACACTGGCGGTCGTCGCGTCGTACCAGGCCGTCGGATCCCTGCTGGTCGTCGGCCTGCTCCTCGCGCCCGCCGTGGCCGCCGGGCACTGGACCGCGCGGATCCCGACGCGCATGGCCCTGGCCGCGGCCCTCGGCGTCGCGTCGGTCCTCGTGGGCCTGCTCGTGTCGTGGCACGCCGCCACGGCCGCGGGC
>NZ_JAVCVL010000388.1:0-1114 GCF_032917815.1 Clavibacter sp. MX14-G9D
GCGGCGCGCTCCGCCGCGGCCTGGCGTGCCACCACGTCCTCCACCGGCATGCTCGCCGTCAGGCCGCGGGTCGCGCGCGCCATGGCCGCGTTCATCCGGCGCCGACCGCGCGCGATGCCGAGCGGCGCGCTCTGCACGATGGCGCGACGGAACAGCCCCGCGGCCTCCGGCACCGCCATGAGGTGGGCGACCGCGTCACCCCCCGCCGACTGCCCGAACGCGGTCACGCGGTCCGGGTCGCCGCCGAACGCGCGGACGTTGCGCGCGACCCAGCGGAGCGCCTGCAGCTGGTCGAGGAGGCCGAGGTTCGCCGGCCGGTCCCGCCCGTCGCCGAGGTAGCCGAGGAGCCCGAGGCGGTAGGTGACCGTGACGACCACCACGCGCTGCTCCGCGACGAGGGGCGCCGGATCCATGATCGGCACGTCCCCCGCCCCGGACACGTACGAGCCGCCGTGGATCCACACCATGACGGGCAGCGCGGCGTCCGGCCCCGCGTCGCGCGGCATCGTGACCGAGACGCGCAGGCAGTCCTCGTCGACGGCGAGCCCGGAGAAGCTCCCGAGCACGGCGTCGAGGTCCGCCATCGGCGCCTGCGGGCAGGCGGGCGCCCAGGAGGTCGCGTCGCGCGGCGCCGTCCAGTCCGGGTGCGCGACGGGCGGGGCGAAGCGCTCCGCGGTCGCGTAGGGGATGCCGGTGGCGCGGACGACCTCGCCGTCCGCCCAGCCGACGACGGGCCCGCAGGGCGGGGAGAAGGCGCTCATCCCCTCGACGCTACCGTTCGACGGCCGTTCGCCGGGCCGCCGCGAGCCGTCCGGATCGCGGTGCTACCGTGACGCCATGCCGCGCCTGATCGACCACGCCCGTCGCGAGGACGAGCTCGCCGAGGCGGTCTGGCGGGTCATCCGCCGCGACGGCGCGAGCGGGGTCTCGGTCCGCACGGTCGCCGCCGAGGCGGGCCTCAGCACGGGATCCCTCCGACACAGCTTCCCCAGCCGCATCGACCTCGTCGCGCACGCGACGGCGCTCGTGGCGGAGCGGACCGCGGCCCGCATCCGCAGCCGGCGCGCCGACCCGGACGCCCGGCGTCGCGCCGTGCGCGTCCTCGCCGAGCGCC
>NZ_JAVCVL010000389.1:0-1103 GCF_032917815.1 Clavibacter sp. MX14-G9D
GTGGGCTCCGCCGCCTGGCTCGGGGTCGCCGACGGCGTGGGCGCGGTGGTCGGCGCCGCCGAGGGCTGGGCATAGGGAGCGGCCTGGCCGCGCCCGGGGGTGGGCTCGAAGGCGATCCAGCCGACGCCCGAGAAGTACAGCTCCGGCCACGAGTGCAGGTCGTGGGATCCGACCCGGTACGTCACCTGGTCGCCGTCGCGCCCGACCTCGTCCCCCGGCAGGTAGCCCACGGCGACGCGCGACGGGATGCCCGCCTCCCGGGCCATGATCGCCATCGCCGACGCGAAGTGCACGCAGTAGCCCGAGCGCGCCTGGAGGAACTCCCCCACGACGTCCACGCCGCTGCCGTCGTAGCCCTGCTCTACGGGCGCCTCCTCCGAGTAGCGGAACAGGCCGCCGGTGAAGAAGTCCTGGAGCGCGATCGCCTGGTCGAAGGGCGAGGCGATCCCGTCGAGCAGGTCGGCCGTCGTCGCGGCCACGACGTCCGGGGTCCCCGTGGGGATGTCGAGGTACGGCCGGAGGTCGCCGTCGGTCGCCGCGGGGACGGCCGCCAGCTGCTCCGGCGTGGGGCGCGGGAGCTCCGACCGCACCGTGTAGCTCTGGTCGCGGCTGTCGGAGTCGGACGAGCGGATCGCCAGGCCCTGCTCCGACCAGCGCCACGAGCCCTCGAGCCCGTCGACGCTCCGGGGCGCGTAGGGCGCCGGCAGCCAGGCGCTCGACGAGCCCTCCACCTGCACCCGCGTGTCGACCTCCTCGACGGGCACGTCGGATCCGGCGCCGAGGTCCGGTCCGATCGCGTCGACCGTGTTGCCGTCGGGCGGGCGCAGCGGCGACGGCGCCCACTCCTCCCCCTCGAAGCGCGACAGCGTCGTGACCTTGAAGTAGAGGGGCGTCTCCGTCGCCGTCGTGTAGCGCAGGGCCTCCACGTCGACGGGACGGCGGAGGTCGTCGCCGAGGTCGAGGATCGGGTTGACGACGCGCGAGCCGCCCTGCCCGGATCCGGTCGCCGTGGGGAAGGTCGCCGACGTGAGCCCCGGCACGACGGCGGGGGCCACGAGCGAGATGACGACCGCGCCGGCCGCGAGGGCGCCCGCCGAGACGAG
>NZ_JAVCVL010000039.1:0-17074 GCF_032917815.1 Clavibacter sp. MX14-G9D
ACCGCCCACCCCGCCCGCCGGTGCGCGCCGCGGCGCGCTGCTCCGCCTCGAGCCGCTCGGCCTCCTCGCCGCCCACCGCCTCGCCGCGGGCGACGAGCCCGGCGACGTCCGACAGCGGGATCTGCTTCAGCAGCAGCGAGAGCACGAACGCGATCGCGATGAACGGCACGAGGTACCAGAACACGGGCGCCAGCGCGTCGGCGTACGCGTCGACGATGCCGTCGCGCACCGGGCCCGGCAGGGTGCTCAGCGTCTGCGGGTCGATGCTGCTGGCCGAGGCCGCCGCATCCCCCGGGGCCGCGCCCGCGCCGGCGAACACGCTCGTGAGGTTCTCGGTGAGGCGCGTGGTGAACAGCGTGCCGAACACGGCCGTGCCGAGCGCGGCGCCCACCTCGCGGAAGTAGTTGTTCGTGCTGGTCGCGGTGCCGATCTGCGCGGCGGGCACCGCGTTCTGCACCACGAGCACGACCACCTGCATGATGAGGCCCAGGCCCAGGCCGAAGACGAAGAGGAACACGCAGATGAGCCACACGGGCGTCTGGGCCGTGAGCGAGGTCATCAGCACGAGCGCCAGCATGGTGAGGAGCGTGCCGACGATGGGGAAGATCCGGTAGCGCCCGGTGCGCGTGATGAGGATGCCCGAGAGGATCGACATCCCGATGAGGCCCACCATCATGGGCAGGAGCAGGAGCCCCGACACCGCCGCCGAGGTGCCCGTGGACATCTGCAGGAACGTGGGCACGAAGCCGATCGCGGCGAACATGCCGATGCCGAGCGCGAGGCCGATGGCGGTGGCGTTCACGAACACGGGGTTCCGGAACAGGCTCAGCGGGATGATCGGGTCCTCGGCGCGCGACTCGGTGAACACGAACAGCGACGCCGCGACCACGAGTCCGAGGCCGAAGGCCCACGTGACGAGCGATCCCCAGCCGTACGCCGTGTCGCCGCCGAAGTCGGTGAAGAAGATGAGGCACGTCGTGGCGATGGACAGGAGCAGCACCCCGGCCACGTCGATCCGCTTCGTGGCCTTCTTGCTGGGCAGCGTCAGCGTGATGAAGGCGACGACGAACGCCGCGATCCCGATGGGGATGTTGATGTAGAACGCCCACTGCCAGGTGAGGTGGTCGACGAAGAAGCCGCCGAGGAGCGGGCCGCCGACCGCCGAGAGGCCGAAGATGCCGCCGAGCGGGCCGAGGTACTTGCCGCGCTGGTTGGCCGGCACGATGTCGGCGATGATCGACTGCGACAGGATCATGAGCCCGCCGCCGCCGAGGCCCTGGGCCGCGCGGAAGACGACGAACGACCAGAAGTCGCCCGCGAACGCGCAGCCGACCGAGGCGAGCGTGAAGATCGCGATGGCCGCGAGGAACAGGTTCCGGCGCCCGAGCACGTCGCCGAACTTGCCGTAGACGGGCATGACGATGGTGGTGGCGAGCAGGTAGGCCGTGGTGATCCAGACCTGGTGGTCGACGCCGCCGAGCTCGCCGACGATGGTCGGCATCGCGGTGGAGACGATGGTCTGGTCGAGGCTCGACAGGAGCATGCCGGCGATGAGCGCCGAGAAGATGATCCAGATGCGCCGCTGCGTGAGCAGCAGGGGCGCGGGGGCGGTGGCGGTCATGGGGTCCGTTCGGGCTGGCGGGTGGATGCGGGTGCGGGGTGGACGACCTCCCGCGCGGCGGCGAGGCGCCGGCGGAGGATCAGGTCGATGGGGTCGGCGTTGCCGGGCGCGAGGTACTCGCGTCCGCTCGCGCGGCCGAGGGACGTGACGATCTGCACCACGACGGCCGCGCGCAGGTCGCCGCGCTCCAGGCCCTCGCGGCGCTCGACGAGGAGCGTGTCGCTGTCCTCGTCCTCCACGGACGCCTCGATCGCGCGGATGAGGAGCCCGGGCTCGCGGCGCATGGCGGCGTGCATGTCCTGCATGGATGTGCCGTCGATGTCGAGCCGCGACCAGCGGGCGAGGCACAGGTCGGCGAGGTCGTCGAGCAGCGTGGGCGACAGCTCCGGATCCCGGGGATCGCCCGCGGCGACGAACGCGTCCTCGAGGTCGGCGGTGTCGAGGCGGGTGGAGCGCCCGAACAGGGCGTCCTCCTTGGAGGCGAAGTAGTTGAAGAAGGTGCGCCGCGAGACGCCCGCCCGGTCGCACACCTCCTCGACCGTGAAGCCGGCGAGGCCGTGCTCCGCGGTGAGCCGACGCGTGAGGGTCGTCAGGCGCGCCGACGTCTCCACCCGCCGTCGCTCGCGGAGCCCAGTTGCACCATCTGTCATGGAGTGCATGTTTGCACTTCGCGGCCGTGAGTGCAAGCGAGCGCGCACGATCGGAGGAGGCGCTACTCCCCCGGCTTCGCGCGCAGGCCGAGGTCGACCATGTCGATGAGCCAGTCGAAGCTCGCGTCTGTCGCCGTCCCCCACTGGAAGCCGCCGTCGGCCTCGATGGTGGCGAAGCCGTGGAAGACGCTGCGGAGCGCGCGCAGCGCGTGAGTGGCATCGGCCTGCGGGAGGTCGTACCCGCGGAGCACCGCGACGAAGGGCTCGAGCCCGCGCGCCGACGCGACGGCGATGGGATCGTCCGGGCCCGTGACCTCGACGCCGACGGTGGCGGCGTACCGGCCGGGGTGGGCGAGGATGAACCCGCGGAGCGCGTGGGCGGCGGCCCGCAGGGCGTCGCGTCCCGCGCGCCCCTGGATGGCGGCGCCGATCGCGTCCGCCGCCTCGTCGAGGGCGCGCGCGGCGATGCGGCGGGTCAGGTCGTCCTGGCCGGCGACGTGCTTGTAGAGCGAGGGCGTGCGCACTCCGACGCGTTCCGCCAGCCGGCCCATGGTCAGCTCGGCGAAGCCGATCTCGTCGGCGAGGTCGGCGCCGGCGGCGACGACCGCAGCGGTGTCGAGGCCGGCCCTAGGCATGCGCGCTCGCCAGGAAGGCCGTCATCGCGGTCGCCACCTCGGCGGGGTGCTGCGCGTGCGGGTAGTGCCCGGCGCCGTCGATCACGACGAGGCGACCGAGGCCCGCGGGCAGGGCGGCGACGATCGCCTCGCCCTCGGCCCGGGGGTCGGCCCAGTCGCAGTCGGCCCCGCCCTGCACCACGAGGACCGGGCATCGCACGTTCCCGAGCTGCGCGCCGGCGTCCGCCGGGGTGCCGGAGCCCATGGCCCGGAGCGCCTGCATCCGGCCGGGCTCGGCGAGCATCGCGTGGATCCGCTCCAGGCGGGCGGCGTGGTCGGCGGGCCGGATGCCGGGGTACGCGACGTCGAGGTAGCGCAGCCACTCCCGCGAGCTGCGCAGCAGGGTCGTGCCCAGGAGGTGGCGCATGCCCCGGCGGAAGGCGGGGTTCCGGAGGTCGGAGAGGGAGAGCGACTGCTTCCGGGTGAACGGCGCCAGCTCGACCACGGCGGTGACGAGGTGCGGGGCCGTCGCCGCGGCGATGGTGACGGCACCGCCGGAGATGGAGTGGCCGACGAGGACCGCGGGGCCGCCCAGATGCTCGACGAGCCGGATGAGGTCGCCGGCGATGTCGGTGCGGGAGTGCCCGGCCCATCCGACGCTCGACTCCCCGTGGCCGCGGAGGTCCACTGCGGCGACCCGGTAGCCGGCCTCGACCAGGAGGGGAGCGAGGAAGCGGTACGCCTCCCGGCTGTCGCCCATGCCGTGGGCGAGCACGAGGAGCGGACCGGTGCTGCCGCTCAGCTCGTAGGCGAGCGTGCCGCCGTCGATGGTCAGGTGCTCGGTCATGCCCGCCTCCAGATGGGATCCACACGATGGCTTACCGCGTTAGCCAAAAGCTAGCACTATTAGCCACGCGCGGTCCACCCCCTCCCGGGATGATGGGACGGCGGGCGACGAGGCCCGCACGACCCGAGGAGCGACGTGATCACCGAGCTGCACCCCTCCGCCGACCTGAGCCCCGAGGACCGCGCCGCGACCGGCGCCCTCACCGACGCGGCGTTCACCCTGCCGCCGGACGACCCGGCGAGCCTCATGCGCTGGGCCGACCCGGACGAGACCGCCATCGCCCGGGATCCCGACGGCGGCGTCGCCGCGATGGTCGTGGTCGTGCACCGCGACGGCCTCCTGGACGGGGAGCCCGTGCGCCTCGCCGGGATCGGCGGCGTCGCCACGTGGCCCGCCCTCCGCCGCCGCGGCTACGCCCGCGCGGCCCTCGAGCGGGCGCTCGCCGCGATCGACGCGCAGGGCCCCGACATGACGATGCTCATCTGCGCCCCGGCGCGCGTGCCGTTCTACGCGAGCGTCGGCTTCGAGCCGTTCTCCGGCACCACCTGGATGGAGCAGGACGGCGAGCGCGTCGTGCTCGACTACGAGCCGACCATGATCCGCCCGGGCCGGCTGCCCGCCCCCGCCGACGGCGACCTCGACCTGTGCGGACCGCCGTGGTGACGGCCGCGCCGCGGATCGCGCTCGTCCGGGTGGACGCGGAGGCGGAGGCGGACGGGCTCCGCGCGTTCCTCACCGGCAGCGCGTTCCCGTTCCACATGACGCCCGAGCCGAGCGCCCGGGACGTCGACCGGCGCATCGCCGAGGGCGCCTTCCGCGCCCCGGACCACGAGGCGCTGTGGGTGGAGGTCGCGGGGTCCGGGCGCGTGGGCCTCGCGGTGCTCGACGACCTCGAGGATCCCGGCGTCATGCTCGACCTCCGCCTCGCGGAGCGGTGGCGGGGCCGGGGGCTCGGCGTGCCCGTCGTGCGGGCGCTCACCGACCACGTGTTCCGCACGTACCCGCACGTGGTCCGGTTCGAGGCGCAGACGCGCGATGACAACCGGGCGATGCGCCGCGTGCTCGTACGCGCCGGCTTCGCGAAGGAGGCGCACTACCGCGACGGCTGGCCGGTCGCGGGAGGCGCCGCCCGGGCCTCGGTGGCCTACGGCGTGATCCGCCGCGACCACGAGGCGGGCACCACGACGCCCGTCCCGTGGGACGACGAGGCGTAGCCGCACCCCGCCACGCACGTATGCTGCGCGGCCGCGCGGAACCACGCGCGGAACCGGCTCGACGGACACGATCTGGCGCCGAACCCGCCGTTACGGTGGAGTCACCGCACGCCACCCGCACGATCGGAGGTCGAACCATGTCCCACGCCGCCCCCACCGCCGCAGCCGTCATCGGCGAGCCCGAGGTCGTCGAGGACGTGGCCGCCGTCGCCTCCTCCCCCGCCTGGCTCGACCTCAAGGCCTCCGCCGTCGCCCTCCAGCCGCTGCAGGCGAAGGACGGCTCCGTGCCGGACGCGGCGCACCACGCGGAGGCCGCGCGCCTCGTCGGCGCCATCCGCGAGTCCGTCCGGGCGCTCGCCCCGCTGTTCCCGCACGACGGCGCCTACCTCGCCGCCCTCGACGTCGACTTCGCGCGCTGGGTCGACGACGGGCTCGGCGTCCCCGACTTCCTCGACTCGCTCACCGCGTTCCAGCCGCAGCGGGACCGGATCGACGGGATCCGCCACCTCGTCGTCTTCCCGATGACGACGCAGAACGGCAGCGCCAGCCGCCTCGTCGAGGCCGTGCTGATCGAGGTCGTCTGGCCGGAGTTCGTGGCGGAGCTGGAGGCGGGCGACTACGGCAACGCCCTGTTCGTCCCCATCCGGTTCCTCGACTTCACGCCCGGCTACGACACGAACTCGGCGGTGCTGTTCCCCGAGACCGTTGCCATGCGCGAGATCCCGACGTTCACCTGGGGCGCGATCTTCGCCGACCGCGAGGCCGCCCGCTTCCGCCGCGTCGTGCGCCACGCCGCCGAGGTCACGAAGCTCGAGCTGCCGGAGGACGCGCGCCGCCTGCTGGAGGACCAGCGCCTCGCGGAGGAGACCTTCGTCATGTGGGACCTCATCCACGACCGCACGCACATGCGCGGCGACCTGCCGTTCGACCCGTTCATGATCAAGCAGCGGATGCCGTTCTTCCTCTACTCGATCGAGGAGCTGCGCTGCGACCTCACCGCGTTCCGCGAGGCCGTCGCCATCCAGCGCCGCCTCGCCGCGGTCGACCCCGTCGAGCGCAGCGCCGCCGACGACGCCCTACTGGAGCGCGCCGGCATGGTGCAGCACGCGGTCATCTTCGATCGGATCTTCCGCTTCGCCATCACCGGGTCGCGCGTGCGCAACTACGACGGCCTCGGCGGCCAGCTCCTGTTCGCGTGGCTGCACCAGCACCACGTGCTGCACTGGACCGACACGCGCCTCACGATCGACTGGGACGAGGTCGCCGACGTGGTCGTCGCGCTCGCCGACCGGGTCAACGACCTGTACTGGCGCTCCATCGACCGGCCGAAGACCGCGCACTGGCTGGCCGCCTACGCGATGGTCACCGAGACGGTCACGCCGCACCCGGCGTCGGTCTGGGCGAAGGGCCCCGACGCCCTGCCGCTCGACGGCCCGCCGAAGGGGCTGACGGACCTCGTGCTCGACGACGAGTTCCCGCTCAGCATGTTCTTCGAGGCGCTGGAGAGGAAGATGCGCGACGTCATCGGATCCACCGCCGGGATCACGGGGCAGGCGGCATGAGCGTCGACGGCCGCGTGGTGGTGGTGGCGGGCGCGTCGAGCGCCGCGGGTCGCGCGGTCTCCGCCGCCCTGACGGCGGCCGGTGCGCGCGTCGTCGCGGTGGGCACGGACGCGGGTCGCCTCGCGGGCGTCGAAGCCGCCCGCCGTGAGGTGTGCGACCTCGCCGACCACGCGGCCGTCGTGGAGCTGGCCGACCGGATCCGCGACGGCCTCGGCGGCGTCGACGGGCTGATCCACCTGGTCGGCGGCTGGCGCGGCGGCAACGGCCTCGAGGGCCAGACCGACGACGACTGGGACTTCCTGCACGAGCGGCTCGTCACCACGCTGCGCAACACCACGCGCGCGTTCGACGCCGACCTGCAGGCGTCGGACGCGGGCCGCCTCGCCATCGTGTCCTCCACCGCGGTGCAGCGCCCGTATCCCGGCGGCGCCAACTACTCGACCGCCAAGATCGCCGCGGAGACGTGGGTGCGCGCCGTGGACCGCGGCTTCTCGAAGGCCGGATCCCCGGCGCGCACCACGATCTTCGTGGTCAAGGCGCTCGGCGGCCTCGAGCAGGCGCTCGCCCGCCGGGTCGTGGCGCTCTGGACCGCCGTGCCGCCCGAGCGGGAGCTGATCGAGTCCTGACCCGGAGGCGCGGCGTCACCTCGGCGGCGCATGACGTGCCGCCGCGAGGAGCGGCGCACCCCGGGGTTCCGCGCGACGCGCGGTATACGGTCGCGAGGTGACCCCGCACACCAGGACAGCCGAGCACGACGCCTTCGGCCCGTGGATCGGCACGGTCCGCACGACCAAGGAGATCCCGCGTCTCTTCCGCCCGCACGGGGTGGACCCGTTCGCCGCGCGACTGGTGCTCAAGGTCCCGCGCGACATCCCCCGGCGCGACACCGACCCCTCCATGGACCTGTACGAGCACCTCCTCGTCGTGGGCGACGACGCGCTGGAGGTGCTGTCGCGCGACGGGTCCGGGTACGCGGTGCGCCGCATCCCCTTCGCCGAGGTCGTGGCCATCCGCGACAGCGTGGACCTGCTCGACGGCCTGCTCACGGTGCACGCGGCCGACGGCGGCGCGCTGCGGATCCCGTTCAACGGCGCGTCCGTCGACGTCGTCCTCGAGCTCACCGAGCTGCTGGTCGCGCTCGCGAGCGGGGCCGCCGGCGTCGGCGTCGCCTCTCCCGCGCGTCCGTCGCGGGCGACGCCGCGCGTCGACGTGGGCCAGGACGAGGCCGGCGTCGCGTCGGCCTACGGCGACCTGGCGGCGCGGGACCCGGAGCTGCGCCGGCTGTCGTCCCGCCCGCGCACCCCGCTGATCCCCACGGCGACCGGGCTCCGGGGCATCCTGCAGCGCCTCCGCCCGATGAGCGCCGCCGGCGCCGTGGCCGCGTCCACCCCGCGCGAGCTGCTCCTCGTCACCCGCCGCGAGCCCGTGCTGCGCCGGCGCACCGCCACGCTGTCGCTCGACCGCCTGCGGATCCTCCGGCGCGCCATCACGTCGACCGCGACGGCGCCGCACCCCCGGTGGGCCGGCACGTCGACCGTCACCATCCGCACCGGGGCGGCCGCCTTCGAGCTCGTCGCGGCCACCGGGAGCGACATCGAGCGCGACCTGCTCGCCGGGGGCTGAGCGCACCCGGCTCGGACGGGGGGGCGCGGCGCTCGGCATCAGGCGGAGCGCACGTCCGTAGCGTGGTGCGCATGGAACCGCCCCTCGTCATCCTGGTCGTCCTCGTCGTCGTGGCGCTCACCGTCGCCCGGACCCTCGTGCGCCGCCGCGCCCGCGAGAAGGCGGACCGCGAGCCGCAGGTGCCCACCATGACGAGGGTCGTCGCCGCGGCCGTGCTGGGCGCGGTCCTCCTCGCCGTCGGCATCGCGATCCTCGTGACGTCCCCGGATCTCTCCCAGGGCGACGGATCCGGCCGCTACGACTGGGTGCCGCCGTGGATCCAGGCGGCCGTGCTGCTGGTCGGCGGCCTGTACTTCGAGTTCCTGGCCGTCGCGAACCTAGGGAAGCTGCGGGCGCGCCGCCGCCGCGGGGACGACGCCGCCGCCTTCGACCCGCTCGCGCGCGACACCGACGTCGTCGACGACGACGCGCCCCGCCCGGGCCGGCCGTGACCGACGCGGTCCTCCTCACCGGCACCGTCGGCGCGGGCAAGACCACCACGATGCACGCGCTCGGCGACCTCCTCGGCGAGCGCGGCGTGCCCCACGCCCTCGTCGACTCCGACGCCGTGCGCCTGCTCCGTCCGGCGCCGGACGACGACCCGTTCCAGCAGCGCGTCGAGCTCCTCAACCTGCGCGACCTCGCCCGGAACTACCGCGCGGCGGGCGCGCGCGTCGTGGTCGTCGCCGCGGTGGTCGAGCGCGCCGACGACCTCCCGGCCTACGCGGAGGCGCTCGGCGCGCGCGACCTGCTGGTCGTCCGGCTCACGGTCGACGCCCACGCCGTGCAGACCCGTCTCGGCGCCCGCCACCCCGACGACGCGGACGCCCTCGCCTGGCACCGCGCCCGCGCCCCCGAGCTCGCCGCGATCATCGACGCGGCCGGGCTCGGCGGGCTGACCGTCGAGACGACGCACCGGGATCCCTCCGCCGTGGCGGCGCTCGTCGCCGAGCGCGCCGGCTGGTGACCGCGCCCTAGGGTCGAGGGATGAGCGACGACCTCCCCCTCGACTTCACGGCCCCGCTCGAGGTGTGGGAGGCGCGGCGCGAGTTCATGACCAGCGTGACCGTGCCCGTCGAGCTCGGCGGGATGCTGCAGGAGCTGGGCGAGGCGGGACGCCGCGGGTTCGGGTCGGTGCCGGTGCGCGTCCGGGTGGGGCTGACGACCTGGCGCACCTCCGTGTTCCCGAAGGGCGACGGCACGTGGATGCTGCCGGTCAAGCGCGCCGTCCGCGACGCCCAGGCGCTCGAGGTCGGCGCGCCCGTGCACGTCCACCTCGAGCCGCTCGGCTGAGCGCCTAGCCCGCGACGGGCGGGGAGTACAGCTGCAGGTCGTTGCCCTCGCTGTCCTGGAAGGGGAGGATGCGGCCCCACGCGTGCTCGCTCACCTCGCCCGTGATCTCGGCGCCGCGCCCGCGGAGGCGCTCGAGCTCGTCCTCGAGGGAGCCCTCCGGCATGAACGAGACGACCGCGCCGCCGCTCGACGACCCGCCCGCCTCCTCGCGCGCGTTGAGCCCGATCGTGAGCCCGCCCGCGTCCACCTCGCTCCAGTCCTCGTCCTCGCTCGTGACCGTGAGCCCGAGCGTGTCGCGGTAGAACGCCACCGCGCGCGTCATGTCCTGCACGGGCAGCCAGACCGTCGCCACCGAATCGACCATGGGAGTCCTCCTCGTCTCGAGGCCGGTCGGTCGACCGACGCTCCCCTCCGGTCTACTCCGACCGCGGCGGCGCGCTGCGGGAGCGCAGCGGATCCTCGGCAGGAGATAGTTGACAGGTGTCCACCACCGGCATATGGTTGCTGGTAGTCAACTACCCGGAGGAACATGTCCCAGCACCACCCGGCCACCGCCTCACCCGCGAAGGCCCCTCGCCGCACCGTCTCGGCCGACGGATCCATGTCGAAGCGCCAGGTCCTCGAGTCCCTCTCGGGCCTCCTCCTCGGCATGTTCGTGTCGATCCTCGCCGGCACCGTCGTCTCGACCTCGCTGCCGATCATCATCAGCGACCTGAAGGGCGACCAGTCCGGGTACACCTGGGTCGTCACCGCCACGCTGCTCGCCACCACCGTGAGCACGCCGCTCTGGGGCAAGTTCGCCGACCTGTTCAACCGCAAGCTGCTCATCCAGCTCGCGCTCGCGACCTTCGTGCTCGGCTCCGCCCTCGCCGGCTTCTCGCAGAACACCGAGACGCTCATCGCCTTCCGGGTGCTCCAGGGCCTCGGCGCCGGCGGCCTCGCGGCGCTCAGCCAGATCATCATGGCCGACATCATCAGCCCGCGTGACCGCGGCCGCTACGCCGGCCTCTTCGGCGCGGTCATGGCCGTCGGCACCGTCGGCGGCCCGCTCCTCGGCGGCGTCGTGACCGACGCGTTCGGCTGGCGCTGGAACTTCTTCATCGCGCTGCCCATCGCGATCATCGCGATCATCCTGCTGCAGGTCACCCTCCACCTGCCCGCCCACCCGAAGCGCAAGGTGCACGTCGACTACCTCGGCGCGGTCTTCATCGCCAGCGGCGTCTCGCTGCTGCTCATCTGGGTCTCGCAGGCCGGCAAGCAGTTCGAGTGGGCCTCGGGCACCTCGTACCTCATGGCCGCCGGCGCGGTCGTGCTGCTGATCGCCGCGGTGGTCACGGAGCTCAAGGTCGCCGAGCCGATCATCCCGCTCACCATGTTCCGCAACCGCACCTTCACCCTGTCGGTGCTCGCGAGCCTCGCGGTCGGCATCTCGCTGTTCGGCACCTCGGTGTTCCTCGCGCAGTACATGCAGCTCTCCCGGGGCGCCACGCCCACCCAGTCGGGCCTGCTGACCATCCCGCTCATGGCGGGCCTGCTCATCTCCTCCACCGTGTTCGGCAACCTGATCAGCCGCCGCGGCAAGTGGAAGGCGATCATGATCACGGGCGCCGTCCTCATCGTCGCCGGCACGGGCCTGCTCTCCACGCTCCGCTACGACACCGACTTCGTGCTCGTCGGCATCTACATGTTCGTGCTCGGCGCGGGCCTCGGCATGCTGATGCAGAACCTCGTCCTCGTCGTGCAGAACGCCATCGAGGTCAAGAACCTCGGCGTCGCCACCAGCGCGGTCACGTTCTTCCGCAGCCTCGGCGGCACGGTGGGCGTCTCGGTGCTCGGCTCGATCCTCGGCACGATCATCGCGTCGGAGATCACCGCGGGCATCACCAGGCTCGCTCCCGCGGACCAGGCCGCGGCCGCGCAGGCCCTCGGTTCCGGCGTCATCCCGCAGGTCTCGCAGCTCAGCCCCGCGGTCCGCGTGGTGGTCGAGAGCGCGTACGGCGTCGGCATCGGCGACGTGTTCCTCTACAGCGTGCCGCTCGCGATCGTCTCGCTCCTCGCGGTCATCTTCCTGCCCAACGCCCAGCTCGGCAGCAAGAACGCCGTGCAGCTGAAGAGCGCCGGGACCCCCGCGACCGACGGCCGGGACGTGCACCGCGAGGACGCCGAGGACGCGCTCATCGGCGCCTCCGCCGGAGCCGTCGCGCTCACGCCGGCCGGCGAGGCCAACCCCACCGGGTCGATCCGCCTCCCCGAGTCCGAGGACGCCGGGGCCGACTCCCGCCGATGACCGACGAGGACCGCTCCGCCGGGGGCGACGCCGCGGGGGACTCCCGCGGCGTCGCCGACGGCGTCGCCGCGGGCATTGCCGAGGTGGAGGAGCAGATGACCGCCCTCGCGGCGCGGATCCGGGCGACGACCCGGGAGGCCGCGGCGCGGATCCACCCGGAGCTCCCGCCCATCGGCTACAAGATGCTCCGCGTGATCCGCCGCTGCGGCAGCGCGCACGCGAGCGCGGTCGCCGACCAGCTCGGCGTCGACCGCAGCGTCGTCAGCCGCCAGGTGCGCCAGCTCCAGGAGCTGGGGCTCGTGGAGGTCGGCGCCGACGCGCAGGACGGCCGGGTGCGGGTGCTCGCGCTCACCGAGGTGGGCCGCGCGGGCATCGAGGCCGACGACGTCCAGGGCGGCAGCCGCCTCATCCGCGGCCTCGGCGGCTGGACGCGCGCCGACCTCGACGCGTTCGCCGGCTACCTGGCCCGCCTCAACGCGGGCGGGGAAGCGGTGGCCCGCACGCCGGCGGAGGTCATCCGCTAGACCTTCGCGAACGCCCTCAGGGCGTCTCTCCTGCGAGCGGCGTCGGCGTAGACGCCCCAGGACAGGAGCAGGGCATGCTCGTGGATCGTCCGGGCGGTCGGCTCCGAGACGGGCAGCACGATGATGACCCGGAGACCTCGCGACTCAGCGTCGACCGATGCACGATGCGCAGCTTCATCGCCACGCTCGACCGCCTCCGTGGCATGCGAGGGGATGCCTGCGTACCAGCGGCCGAAGGCATCGAGGTCCAAAAGCTCCATGGGCTCCAGGACCTGCGGAGGCGGCAGCACCTCTCGCAGCCGCTCCCGGTCCTGCGCGGTCAGCACCGCGTGCGTCGCACCGGCTCGCCCTCTCGCTCCCACCAGCCAGTCGAGCATCATGGCCCATCGACGCGATATCTCCTCTGCCGCCTGGATGCCCTCCTCCGGTCGCACCGGCGGACAGGGCTCGACCGGCGCGAGGGACGCGGGGACGTCCGCCGCTTCGACACCGAGCCTGTCCCGGAGGAAGAGGAGCTTGAGGAGGAACTCGTCGTTGTCGATCACCGCGACGCCCGCGGCGTCCGACGGGGAGGAGCCGCTCTCGGGCGATCCCCACATCTCAGAGCCCCCGTCCGGTCGCCTGCCGGACGACGCTCAGCACGTCGACGGCGCCTGCGGGGCGCATCATCCGAATGCCGCCGTCGGCAGACCCGAGTAGCACACGCGCCCGTTCGTGCCGACCACGTGCGATCCCGCCGTCACTCCGGCGACTCCAGGGCCAGGGACCGTCGCGGCCGCCTGACTGGACCAGGCGCCGCCGCTCGGACCGTCCCACGGGAAGACGTGCGACGAGAGGAGTGACTGCGCGAGGACGCGCCATGTCTTCTCCGCGACCGGGAACGGGACCTGATATCCGGTGGTCACGGCCAGCGTGTCGTTGCTCAGCTTCGCGGCGTTGACGAAGGAGGTCCCGCAGTCTCCCGCGGCAGTGCCCGCGGACTGGGCCTCCTTCCTCGCGGCATCCGTGACGGGCACGCTGAACTGCATGCCGCCCAGGGCGGTGATGATCTCGTATCCGTGAGCGGCGGCCACCCCTGAGTCGTACCCACCGAAGGCCATGGGTATCGACTGGGTCGCATGAGCGGGCGCCAGCTCAGCGGCTTGAGCCGAGGTGGCGCCGAATGCGGGAATGAGTGCAGCCGATGCGACGATTCCCGCCGCTATGCGTCGAGACATGGACGAGTGGACCATCTGAACTCCCTTGTTCTCCGAGGGGCGGCCATCGCCAGCCTCGAGTGATCGGATGACTCGCAGTGTCCACCTCCTGCGGAGTGATGATCAGGCCCCATCCACAGGTCCACGGGCGCTGATGCGCGGCGGTTCGATGTCGCGTCTTCCCGCAGCGCGCCGCGTGCACGGCATCGAGGGTGCGCGCCGCGCGGGCGATGGCCCGGCGGGTGGCACGATCGACCCATGAGCACCCCCAGCACCCGCGTCGCCCAACTCGAGCTCGACCACGGCGGGCGGATCCTCCGCGGCTGGGAGCACGGCACCGTACGGCCCGGCTCCCCCGCCGCGCTCCTGGTGCACGGGTTCAGCGACACCGGATCCGGCGGGCACGGCCTCTGGGTGCCGACGGCCCGCGCGCTCGTCGCCGCGGGCATCGCGGTGCGCTCCTACGACCGGCTCGGCCACGGGGTGAGCGACGGCGACTTCGCCGACGTGCGGCTGCTCGACGAGGTCGACCAGGTGTCCGCGATGATCCGCGCGCTCGCCCGCGACGCCGGCGGGCCCGTGCACGTCGTCGGCCACAGCCTCGGCGGGGTCGAGGCGGCGCTGGCCGCCGCCCGCGCCCCCGAGCTCGTCGCGAGCCTCACGCTGTGGTCGCCCGCGGGCGCCGTCGTCGACGACATCACCGTGCACGACCGGGTCCTCGGGAAGCCGCTCCCCGCGGCACGCACCCGGGGCATCGTCGACGTCGACGGCATGGGCCTCGGCCTGGGCTTCGCGGACGAGGTGCTCGCCGGGGTCGACGTCTACGGCCCGGCCGCCGCGTACCCGGGCCCGGTGGACGTGCTGCACGGCACCGCCGACGACGTCGTGCCCCTCGAGTACGGCGAGCGGTACGCCCGGATCATGCCCGGTGCCGCCTTCACGGCCGTCGAGGGCGCGGACCACGGCTGGTCGTCCCTCGAGCTGCGCCGGATGCTCGTCGAGCGGCTGCTCGCGCACGCCGCACGGGCGTCCGCGGACTAGCCGGACATCGCGCCCGGCGGCCTCCTCGGGAGTGCCGGGGTCCGCCCCGCGGCGGGCGTCGCGGTCAGTCCTCGACGCGCACCCGGAAGTGCCGCGCGAAGACCGGGCCGAGCGCCATGAGCTGGTTCGAGTCGAGGACCGCGCCGCGGAGGCCGTCCGGGGTGTCGAGGTCGAGGATCTCGGCGCCGCGGAGGTCGAGGTGGGTGAGGCTCGAGTCGCCGAGGTCGAGCGTGCCGATGGTGGTGCGGGCGAACGCGATGCGCATGCCGGCGGTGCCGCGGAGGTCCAGCTCCTCGATGGCGCAGTCGGTGATGAGCAGATCGGTGATCTTCGACCCGCGCAGGTTCACGAAGCCGAGGCGGCAGTCGACGATGTGCACCGACGAGAGCGTGGAGTCGTAGAGCTCGGCGGATCCGACCCGCGAGCCCTCCAGGCGCACGTCGCGCATGCGCATGCGCGGGGCCTTCAGCACGGGGGCGTCGAGGCGCGAGGCGAGCACGTCCACGAGGCTCGCGGCCGTGAGGTCGGCCTCGTGCAGGCGGAGGCGCTCCAGCACGCACTCCTCGAAGCCGACGTCGACGAGGTCGGCGTCCGTGAGGTCGGCGTCGGCGAAGCGGAGCCGCTCGAACGACGCGTGCGCGTCGAGGTCGGACGGGTCGCCGTCGGCGAGGCCGTCGAGCCGCGGGTCGCTGAAGCGCGGCGGCAGGAGGCGGGTGGATGCGGCCATGCGGTCCTCCGGAGGGGTGTCGAATCCCGTCGGGCGGACGGTCGTCCCACCGTACGGGAGACCCCCGCGGGTCCCGGTCGCGCGCCCCTCGCCCTCCGCCCGCCCGCGCTGCCCGCGCGCGCCGCCCGCCGAGCGCCGCGCGCTACTTGGGCTGCTCGATGCCGAGCGAGTTGCCGTCGGGGTCGGTGATCCACGCGGACCACACGCCCGCGTGGTCCGCGATGCCGTCCACGGTCCTCAGCTCGTCGGTGTCGTACTCCTCGGGGTGCACGCCGCGCTCGGCCAGCTGGTCGAGCTCGGCGCGGAGGTCCCGCACCTTCCACGACGCCTTCGTCTGCTCGTCCTGCGAGCCGACCGTGCTGGACGTGACCGTGAGGTCGGTGCCGCCGGAGCGGTAGGTGATGGCCGACTCCGACTCCTCCGCCACCTCGAGCCCGAGGGCCTCGGCGTAGAAGCGGCGTGACGCGGCCATGTCCTGCGTGAGCAGGACGACGCCGACGGGGTGCTCTCCGAGCATGGTGACCTCGCGTTCCCGCCGCCCGGGTGGCGGCTCCCCTCGACCGTACGCGCGCGGGCGCGCGGCGACCCGGCCGTGCCGGGGCTCGGGTCAGCGCGCGGTCTGCCGGAGGTACGCGGCGTAGAAGCCGGCGCCCATCATCCGCGCGCCGACCGCGTCGTAGTGGATGAAGTCCTCGCCCTCGTTCGCGTGCCCGGACACCCCGGGCACGTATGCGACCTCCGGACGCAGCCGCTCCAGGTCGCGGTGCACCGCGTCGATGTCCTGCCGCGGCCCGTTCGTCCCGATCCACTCGGGGACCATGCCGCCGACGAGGAACGGCACGGAGCCGTACCGGGTGACGAGGCCGGTCTCGAGCTCGAGGAGGCGATCGGCGTACTTCGCCTTCGCCGCCACGCGCCCCTCGGCGGTGGGGGCGCTGGCGATGGCGTTCGCGTCCGACTCGCCCTGCGCCCAGATGATCGCGACGAGGCGGTTGTCCGGATCCAGCGCCAGCGCGTTGTCGATCTGCGTCGTCGCGTTGGCGTAGAGGTTCGTCAGCCCCGCCTCGACCGAGCCGGGCTCCGGGGTCGGATCCCACGTGAACCGCTGCACCGCGTCCACCCGGGTGAGGGCGGTGCTGCCCTGCGCCGCGGGGACCAGGAGCACACGGCGACCGGGATCGGAGTCCGCGAGGAGCGCCCGCCCGAAGGTCATGCCCGGGCCGACGAGCTTCGGCCGGTCCGTCATCTTCCAGGTGGTGACGTGCTTGAGGCTGTCGTCGGCGGGGACGACGCGCCCCCAGTCCGCGTCCTGCCAGTCGCCGACCAGCTGGTCGACGCCCTCGCGGGGGACGTCGACGGCGGGGTCGTAGCCGAAGCCGCCGCCCTGCGCGTTCGACTGCCCGAGGATCGCCACCACGTCATGGCCCAGGCCGTCCGCAGCACCGGCGACGGCCGTGACGGGGGCGGTCGCCCTCGTCGTGGAGCGGTGGACGTCCGGGATCCCGGCCCAGCTGCCCGAGACGGTGACGGTGATGCGCGCGCCGAGGGCCGCCGGGCCGAGCCGCAGGGTGGGTCCGGTCTCGCCGGCCTGGGTGACGCCGTCGAGGTACCAGCGGTAGCGCAGCGGCGAGGACGTGGGCGTCCAGGTGCCGGGCAGCGCGCGCACCGCGCTGCCGACGGTCAGCTGCCCGACGACGACGGGCGCGGTGGTCGTGGGGGCGACCGGCGGCGTGGGGACGGGCGGAGCGGTCGGCTGCACGGTCGGGGCGGGGGTGGGCGCGGTCGTCGGCGCCACGGTCGGCGTCGGCGTCGGCGTCGGCGTCGGCGCGACCGTCG
>NZ_JAVCVL010000390.1:0-1094 GCF_032917815.1 Clavibacter sp. MX14-G9D
CCGTGCCCGGCGCCGCCTCCGCGCTCGCCGAGCGCGTGCAGCGGCTCCTCGACGAGCAGGGCGTCGTCGACGGGCACGACGACCTCGCGTGGGCGCTGCGCGAGCGGGCGGTGCGGGAGGGCGGGCCGAGCGCGTCCGTGGCCGACGACGTGATCGCGCGGCTCGCCGTCGAGGACGCCGTGCCGGGGCTGCACACCGACCTGCCGCGCCTCGCGCGGGGACGGGTGGCGGCGCAGTTCTGGTCGGTGTGGGTGCCGGACGTCCCGGGCGTCGACCCGGTGCGCTCGACCATCGAGCAGATCGACGTCGTGAGGCGGATCGTGGCCGCGCACCCGGACCGGCTCGCGCTCGCCGTGACGGCCGACGACGTGGACCGCGTGGTCGCGTCCGGCCGCATCGCGTCGCTCCTCGGCATGGAGGGCGGGCACTCGATCGGCGGCTCGCTGGGCGCGCTCCGGGCGATGCGGGCGCTCGGGGTCCGGTACATGACGCTCACCCACAACTCGGCCGTCGCCTGGGCCGACTCCGCGACCGACGCGCCCGTGCACCACGGCCTGAGCGCCGCGGGCGAGCGCGTGGTCGCGGAGATGGAGCGGATCGGCATGGTGGTCGACCTCTCGCACGTGTCGGCCGACGTGATGCGGCACGCGCTGCGCATCGCCCGCAGGCCGGTGCTGTTCACCCACTCCGGGGCGCGCGCCGAGTGCGACGTGCCGCGGAACGTGCCCGACGACGTGCTGCAGGCCCTGCCCGCCAACGACGGCGTCTGCATGGCGACGTTCGTGCCGCAGTTCGTCGCGCCCGCGGTCGCCGCGTGGCACGAGGAGACGCTGGCGCTCGCGGTGGCCGAGGGCGTCGACCCGCGCGACCACGAGGGCGTGCAGGCGGTCGCCGCCCGGAGGCCCGGGGAGCGGCCGCGTGCGACGCTCGCCGACGTCGTGCGGCACGTGGAGCGGATCCGCGAGGTCGCCGGCGCCCGCCACGTGGGGCTCGGCGGGGACTACGACGGCGTCGACCGCACGCCCGACGGCCTCGAGGACGTCGCGCGCTACCCGGCGCTCATCGCCGCGCTCGCGGAGCGCGGCTGGTCCGAT
>NZ_JAVCVL010000391.1:0-1078 GCF_032917815.1 Clavibacter sp. MX14-G9D
GGCGTCGCCCGCGGCGACGGTCTCCCCCGCGAGCGCGGTGGCGGGGTCGGCGGCCGGGTCCCCCGCAGCCTCCTCGGCCGCCGCGGGCGCGCCCACGCGCCCCACGTCGACGGTCTCCTGCACGGTGTCGTCCGTGGCGGCCTGGATGCGCGACAGCGTCCCCGTCGCCGCGGAGTACACGAGCAGCGTCCCGTCGTCGCCCATGGACGCCACCGCGTCGGCGCCGAGCGTGAGCGTGGGGGCGCCGGCCGCGTCGAAGGCCGACAGTCCGGCGACGGGCACGAGCCACAGCTGGCCGGTGGCGGGCACGAGGATGGCGGCGCGGGATCCCGCGAGCATGACCTCGGCGCCCGCGGGCAGCGGCGCGGTGTCGACGACCTCGCTCGTCGCGTCGTCCACCACGTCGAGGCGGGAGCTCCCGCGGTCGGCGAGCAGCACCGTGGATCCGGCCTGGAGCACGTCGATGTCCTCGCTGCGGGAGTCGACGACGCTGTCGAGCTCGAGCACGGAGGTGTTCGCGCGGCCGATGGCCTGCTGCGCGGAGTTCACGACCCACACGGACCCGTCGTCGAGGTCGACGCGCTGCGCGTCGTAGCCGTCGCTGACGAGCGCGAACCCCGTGAGGAGGGCGAGCACGACGGCGCCGCCCGTGACGGTCGTCGCGGCCTGGCGGTGACGGCGGATCCACTCGCGGATCATCGCGGCAGCTCCGCGCACTTCTCGGTCGACGCCTCCCCAGCGATGCCGTCGCGCGTGACCGTCACGCGGATGCAGGCGCGGTCGCCCGCGCCGGCGGCGCCGGTCGCCACCCGGAAGGTGGTGTCGCGCTGCGTGCTCGGCAGCCCGCCGTCGCGGACCACCTGGTAGGCGTCGTCGGCGCCGAGCCCGGGGTCGCGCCAGGAGAACAGGACGCCGTCGGCCGTGCCGGACGCCTGGATCTCGCCCACGACGGGGATGTCGCCGGGCGCCGCCCCCCCGCCGGTGCCGCCGAGCAGCACCCCGACGAGCACGCTCGCGACGACCGCGCCGGAGGCGGCCGCGATGAGCGCGATGCGGTGCCGCGCGAGGAAGCCGGGCC
>NZ_JAVCVL010000392.1:0-1061 GCF_032917815.1 Clavibacter sp. MX14-G9D
GGCCCTCGGCGCGTGGCTCGGCGAGCACCTCGCGGCCGTCTCCGAGCCGACCGAGCGCGACCTCGCGGACGCCCGCACGCTCCGGCAGGCCGTCGGCGACATCGCGTCCGCCCTGGCCGACGGCGGCGAGCCGGCGCCCCGGGACGTGGACGTCCTGAACCTGTACGCGGCCACGCCCGACCTGCCGCCCGCTCTCGGGGGCGGATCCCGCCAGGCCGGCCGCGCGCTCGCCCGGCCCGCGCAGGCGCTGGCCACCGCGGCACGCGACGCGGTCGTGGTCTTCGGGGCGGGATCCGAGCGGATCCGCCGCTGCTCGGCGGAGGACTGCACCGTCCTCTACCTCGACACGACGCGCTCGGGGACGCGGCGCTGGTGCTCGATGCGTCGCTGCGGGAACCGCGCGAAGGTGCGCGCCCACCGCGCACGGCAGCTTCGGGAGCGGCGCACGGGGATCCCGGCGCGCGTGGTGCCGCAGCGATCCACCGACCCCGCCGCCCCCCGCCCGGCAGCGCCCGCGGCCGGCGACGGCCCGGGAGCCTGAGCCCCCGGGCCGTCGCGGCCGATCCGCGTCACTCGCCGACGCGGACCTCCTTCCAGAAGGCGACGTAGCCGCTGTAGTCGCGGCCGACGCGGTCGAACGACGACGGGATGGGCGTCGGGTACGACCAGGCGCGGTCCTGCAGCAGGGTGTCGCCGTCCTTCACGGAGTAGTACTGCGTGTCGCCCTTCCACGGGCAGTGGTAGGGCGTGGAGCTCTCGGTGAGGAGCGACATGTCCACGCTCTGCGGCGGGAAGTACCAGTTGCCCTCGATCTCGATGAGCTCGTCCTTCGGGGCCTCGGCGACGGTGACGCCGTTGAGCTGTGCCTTCATGTGATGACCTTCCGGTTCCGGTTCCGGGCGTCGTGACGGTTCGGCGCCTGCTGCACAGGGGAACACACGCTCCTGGGCGCCCATTCCGCGACGACCGCGAGCGGATGCCGACGCCGGGCGCGGCGCGGCCCTCCGCGGCCCGCGACCGCTCAGGCGTCGCGGTGGAGGCGGTGCACGACGACGTCGGCG
>NZ_JAVCVL010000393.1:0-1057 GCF_032917815.1 Clavibacter sp. MX14-G9D
CCGGCGCCGCCGCGCATGGCCCGCGCACCGCACGGCCCTCTGGATCCTCGGGCTCGCCGCCGCGACCGCCGCCGTCACGGGCCCCCTCGCCGCCGCCGCCCACGACGACCTCGTCGCCCACATGGTCGGCCATCTCCTGCTCGGCATGCTGGCGCCCCTCCTCCTCGTCCGCGCGGCGCCCGTGACGCTGGCGCTCCGGGCCCTCGACGTCGTCCCCGCCCGGCGTCTCGCGGCGCTGCTCCGGTCGCGGCCGGTGCGGTTCCTCGCGCATCCCGTCCCGGCCGCGGTGCTGGCCGTGGGCGGCATGTGGGTGGTCTACGGGACGCCCGTGCTGGTGCGCATGCACGGCGACCCGCTGCTGACGGCCCTCGTGGACGTGCACGTCCTCGCCGCCGGCTGCCTCTTCACGGCGGCGATCGTGGGCGTCGACCCGTCGCCGCACCGCCCCTCGCCCCTCGTCCGCGGCGGCGTGCTGGTGGCGGCGATGGCGGCGCACGGGATCCTCGCGAAGGGCCTGTACGCGGCGCCGCCCGTCGGAGTGCCGCGCGCCGAGGCCGAGCTGGCGGCCCGGGTGATGTACCACGGCGGGGACCTGGTGGACGCCCTCCTCCTGGTGCTCCTCTGCGCGGGGTGGTACCGGGCCGTCCGGCCCAGGGGGCGCCCGGACGCCCCTGACTGGGGGTGCCCGGGCCATCCGACGCGCACCCCGGGGCTTCACGGTCGCCCCGCCCGCCGCCTAACCTGAGCGGAGGAGGAGACTTTTCTCCAGCTGAGGAGCACCATGTCGTCGCCCCCGCCGCCCGCCTCCCCGACGTCGGTCACCCCGTCGTCCGACGAGCCCGGCTGGTTCGGCGACGGCGAGGGCAACCAGCGCTTCTGGGACGGCAGCCGCTGGACGCCCCTCGTCTCCGGCCGCCGCGTCTTCCCCGGCCGCGCGTCGTCCACGCCCGAGCCGCGCCTCATCTCGGAGTCGCCGCTTCCCGAGGACTACGCGCCCGGCGCCGCGTCCGTGGCGCCGGCCGCAGGATCCGCCGGCCCCTCCGCGGCCGCACCGCCG
>NZ_JAVCVL010000394.1:0-1001 GCF_032917815.1 Clavibacter sp. MX14-G9D
CGAGGCCGCCCCGACCCCCGCCCCCACCGAGGTCCCCGAGGAGGGCGCACCCGCGCCCGTCGTCGACGCGCCCGTCGAGTCGACGCCGGCCCCGGCCCCCACGACCGGCACGCCCGCCCCCGGCGCCCCGACCCTCGAGCCCACCGTGCCCGTCGTCGAGCTGCCCTTCACCTGGACCACCCCCGACCGCGGCGTCGCCCTCCCCATCACCGAGGCGGTGCCGTTCGCCGGCACCGGCACCGCGGGCAGCATCGTGACGGCCAGCTACTTCAACGCCGTGGGCGTGAAGTCCATCGCGGGCATCGGCATCGTCGGAGCGGACGGCTCGTACGCGTTCCCCGCGAGCTTCACCGAGCTGCTCGAGGGATCCCGGACCGCCAGCGTCACGCTCACGCAGGTCGGCCTCGACCTCACCGTCAAGGGCGAGATCCGCGGCCTGGTGCGCTTCACCGAGGCGCCCGTCGGCCCGTTCGTCCGCGCCGAGGCGTCGTTCTCGACCATCTCCCCGATCACCGTCACCGAGGCGACCAGCCTCCTCGGGGGCCTCAAGGTCTCCGCGACGGGCTACCTGCGCTACGAGGCCGTCGAGGTCACGGTCACCGCGCCCGACGGCCGCGTCATCGAGATCAGCGACGCGAACTCCGGCGTCGGCGTGGGCACGCGCTCGCTCGAGGACCTCGTGCGCGCCGACGTCGACGGCACCTTCGCGCAGCCGATCATCCTGTTCGGCGACGTCCAGCCGGGCGTCTACACGGTCTCCGTCGCCGGCCTGGAGTCGGGCCTCACGCAGGGCGGCACGGTCGAGCTGACCGGCGCGGACGCGGGCGGACCTGTCCTCCCGGGCGTGCCCACGCTGCCCGGCACGCCGACCCCGGCGCCCGCCGCGCCGTCGATCGAGCCCGCGGGCACCGCCCCGAAGCCGATCCACAAGCCGGCCGCGCACCACGGCGAGACGCTGCCCGTCACGGGCACCGACGGCGCGGCGGCCCTCGGCCTCGGCG